>CAMCBE010000078.1 GCA_945872805.1 Chitinophaga pinensis
AACCCCAGGAGAATATAGTGCCGGGCATATCAAAGGATCTGTAAATATTCCATTGAATAGCTTATCTGCACATCTAACAAAGCTGTCTCAAAGTAAGCCTATTATTACGTGTTGTGCCTCCGGTATGCGAAGTGCATCTGCGAGACAAATACTTATGAACAAAGGGTTTGAAGAGGTCTATAATGGTGGTCCTTGGAGGGTATTGGAACATAAATTGGAAGCATGAAAAATAGATTAAAATCGTTCTTTAAAGAAAATTGGCTTTATTTGATTGGAGGCATAGTTGGAGCCATTGGTGGATTTTTATATTGGAAATTTGTTGGTTGTTCTTCTGGTACATGCCGGATAACATCCAAGCCACTTAATAGCACATTATATTTTGCTATGATGGGAGTATTGACATTTAGTTTATTCAAGAAAAAATCTACAGAACATGTCAAGTAGTACTTCCTTTGGTCAACTCATTAGTGGATCTAAACCAGTTCTTGTTGATTTTTTTGCTGAGTGGTGTGGGCCATGCAAGATGATGGCGCCAATCTTGCAAGACTTGAAACTGGCTATTGGTGATACCGCAACTATTATTAAGATTGATATTGATAAAAATCCTCAAACTGCTCAATCCTACAATGTGCAAGGTGTACCAACCCTGATTATTTTTCAACATGGGTTAGTCAAGTGGAGGCAGTCGGGTGTTGTGCCGGCAAAACATCTCCAGCAGGAATTGCAAAAATTAAGCTAGGATTTCCCTTAGAGGTTCTTTCCCCGAAGCTTTATACTATCCTTCAGAATTTAGCTAAGGGTAGATAGGTCGATAACAAACCTATACTTAATATCCCCTTTAATCATTCGATCGTACGCTTCATTGATATACGAGATTGGAATCAGTTCAATATCTGCACTGATATTTTTTTCATGGCAAAAATCAAGCATTTCCTGTGTTTCCTTTATACCGCCAAACATTGATCCCATAATGCTTCTCCTGTTTTTGAGTAAGCCCCAGGTTGAAATTTTTGGTTGGTGCTCAGGTAGTCCTACTATAATTAACGTCCCATCTAATCTCAATAAATTTTGATAAGGCATATAATCATGATCTGCTGAAATACAGTTGAGCACAATGTCAAATGTTGAAGCATGTGGAGTTAATGCATCTGTATTGGATGCTAATATAAAATGATGTGCTCCAAGGCTGTGCGCTTCTTTTACTTTTGATGCTGAAGTGCTAATTACTGTTACTTCTGCTCCCAATGCAACAGCAAATTTCACTCCCATGTGGCCAAGTCCACCAAGTCCAACTACCGCAACTTTCATCCCTGCCTTGACACCAGCATGTTTTAATGGGGAATATGTTGTAATCCCTGCACAGAGCAATGGGGCTACCGCGGCAAGGTTTTCAGTTTGATTAACGCGTAACACATATTTTTCATCCGTAACGATTTCAGAGGAATATCCACCCATTGTTATCTCTCCAGAGCCATCTCTTTCTTTTGCATTATAGGTACCTGTTGCACCAGACTCACAATATTGCTCATAATCATCTATGCAATTTTTACATGTTCTGCAGCTGTCTACCATTACGCCAACGCCAACTGTCTGCCCTACAGTAAATTTTGTCACATCAGATCCAATCGCTTTCACTTTACCAACGATTTCGTGACCAGGAACTACAGGGTAGATTGCTCCTCCCCATTCATTGCGGACTGTATGAATATCACTATGACAAACCCCACAAAATAAAATCTCTATGTGAATGTCATTTGGCTTGAGGTCTCTTCTGTTAATTACTAGTGACGTTAAGGCTGATTTGCTGTCTTGTGCACCGTATGCTTTTACATTACTCATTGAATATATTTTATTATTTACTTTTCATTGACTTGGTTAAAAATTCCGTTTTACACTCCGGTGAGCAAAATCCATATGCATTCCCATTGAAATGACAGGTATCAGATATGCCAGCGGTAACAGGCATGCCACATGTCATATCATGTTTGTTTACTACCATTTCAGGGGTATATTTTGTTTGTTGAACATTCTCCTGAATGGTCATGGTATCTTCTCCGGGAGTTGTTGAAGCTTCTGTTTGTGTTGTTTGGTTATTGCAGGAAGAAAAGATCAATAATCCCAGTAAGATAGAATATATGTGTTTCATAAAATGAATTAATATGTATGCAAAGATGCTTAAGATTTTCAGTTTATTGAGTAATTCAGGCTGTATTTATTTCAATTTTATGGTAGCGGTTAGATTTCATTCGCTATAAAAGCTATGATACCTTATTAATACACATGAAAGTTTATTTAGCTCAGGATCAAAAATGTTTATAAACGGCTAAATTCTCATTTTAAAATCAATGTCAATTCATGCCAATTCGATAACTTGGCCCAAACTAAATTCACGATATGAAAGCAACAAGGCTCGTTTTATCTGTGTTTCTCTTCGCCGGAATCACTAGTAATTCTTTTGCTCAAAAGGACACTTCATTTACTCGATACAAAAACCTTCCGCTAAAGGCTGATCGAATGTTTGATCTGAAAACTACTGAGGGCACATGGACATCAGTGGATATTAGTCCAGATGGAAAGACTATCTTATTTGATATGATGGGAGATCTTTATTCTATCCCATCAGAAGGTGGCAAAGCAACACAAATAACAAGGGGACTAGCTTTCGATCAACATCCGCGATTTAGCCCAGATGGGAAAAAAATATTATTTGTTTCTGACAAGAGTGGCGCAGAAAATTTATGGTATATCAATGCTGAAAAGAAAGATACTGTTCAGCTGACTACAGAAACCAATCAAAACTTCACTTCAGCTGCATGGACACCCGATGGAAACTACATTGTATACTCGAAGGGAAGAAGAGTCAATAAGCTCTATATGATTCATAAGGATGGCGGTAGCGGTACCCAATTGATTGATGAGCCAGCATCATTGAAAGTGATTGACCCAGCAGTGAGTAGTGACGGTAAAAAAATCTATTATTCTTTTCGTACTGGCTCTTGGAATTATAATGCGCAACTTCCTCAGTATGAAATTGGCGTCTATGATCGGGATAATGCAAAAAAGACTAAGCTCACAAGCCGCTATGGGTCTGCATTTACTCCAGTGCTTTCAAAAGATGGAAAATGGCTTGTTTATGGTACACGGTATGAGGCAAAAACAGGACTTATCTTAAGGGATTTACAAACTGGTGATGAAAAATGGTTGGCCTATCCTGTTCAACGAGATGATCAGGAATCCATTGCTGTTTCCGGAGTGCTCCCAGCTATGGCATTTACGCCAGATAGCAAATCGCTCATAGCTTCATTTGGAGGGAAAATCAATAAGATAAATATCGAAAACGGAAACTCTATAGTGATTCCATATGAAGTAGATGGAAAATTGGAATTGGCCCCAGAAGTATTATTCAAGTATCCCATCAAGGATACCAGCGCTGCTATGGCAACTCAAATTCGAGATGCAGTTCCTTCTCCCGATGGGAAAAAATTAGCATTTACTGTGTTGAACAGATTATATATCATGGATTATCCTAATGGAACCCCTAAACGATTAACAGCGAATGACTTCACTGAAGCGCAGCCTTCATGGAGCCCTGATGGTAAATCAATCGTGTTTAGTTCATGGAGTAATCAAGGTGGGTTTATTCATGTGGTTTCATCTGAGGGTACTGCACTCAATACAATCACTAAAACATCTGGACTATTTCAATCGATGCGTTATAATACAGACGGATCAAAAATTATATTTATCCAATCGCCTGTACAAAAATTCAAAGCATCTTTTGATCCAACCTATGACGATGCTGAAGATAATCTGTGTTGGATAAGTCCAACAGGTGGGGATATACATGTAATTGATAAGACGGGAGGAAGGTATAATCCTCATTTTTCTAAAAATGATGATCGTATTTATTTAAATACTGATGGTAGCCTCATTTCCATTAAATGGGATGGTACTGATCAAAAGACGCATGCAAAAATCAGTGGCATTACCACATTCGGCTCAATAGCTATGTACAAAGGGAAGCCAGTTCCTTCAGATGCGTGTATTGTTCCTGAAACGCTAGGTACTGATGAAGCCAAAGAAAATAACCCTCCATCGCCTGCAAGTGAAATTTGGCTTTCTCCTAATGGAGAGAAGGCTATTGCAAAAGTGAATAACAACATATATGCTGTCACTATTCCCTCAACAGGTAAGCCTGTAACTATTTCTGTGGCTGATGCAAGTAGTGCAGAATTTCCAAGTAAAAAAATAACGGAATTGGGTGGTGAATTTCCTTCATGGTCTGCCGATGGGGCAACTATACATTGGAGTTTAGGCGCTGCACATATAGTTTATAATGTTGCTCAAGCAGAAGCCTTTGAAGACAGTGTGAAAGCGGCTAAGAAATTAGCTGAACAAAAATCTGTAACAGATACCGCAAGCAAAGCCACTGGAAAAGTAGAGCCTAAAAAAGAGACTGCTGAATATCATCCTGATGAACAATGGGTGAAAGTATATTATAAGAAAGATATTCCCGCTTCTTCCATCATGCTTAAAGGCGCACGCATCATTACAATGAATGGTGATGTAGTAATTAGCAAAGGAGATGTATTGATTGTAAACAATCGAATTAAGTCGATTGGCAAAAATGTAAAAACACCTGCTGGAACAAAAGTGATTGATGTACAAGGTAAGACTATCATTCCAGGGTTTGTTGATGTGCACGCGCACATGTGGCCAAGTTGGGGGATACACAAAAATCAAGTTTGGATTTATGCAGCAAACTTAGCTTATGGGGTTACTACCACTAGAGATCCTCAAACCGCCACGACCGATGTGCTTACCTATGCTGATATGGTTGAGGCAGGACAAATGGTAGGCCCACGTGTATATTCAACTGGTCCAGGTGTAGGTTATTGGGCATACAATGTAAAAGATTCAAGCCAGGCTGAAAGTATTTTAAAGCAGTATAGTAAGTACTATAATACCCAATACATCAAAATGTATTTGACAGGAAATCGTCAGGCTAGGCAATGGATTATTAACGCAGCTAAGAATCAAAAGCTAATGCCAACAACAGAAGGTGGATTAGACTTCAAATTAAACATGACCAATCTATTAGATGGGTATCCAGGACATGAACATTCGATTCCAATTTTCCCACTCTATAAAGATGTAACCAAAACAGCTGCTGATGCAAAAATGATTGTTACACCTACCTTGTTGGTTTCCTATGGTGGACCATGGGCAGAAAATTATTACTATGAAAATGATAATCCATATAGTAACAAAAAGCTTCAGTTTTTTACTCCATATGAAGAACTTGCACAAAAATCAAGAAGACGCGAAACCTGGTTTCTCCCTGAAGAGCATGTATTCCAAAAACACGCTCAAAGCATGAAGTCAATTGTAGAAGCTGGTGGTTTGGTAGGTATTGGAAGTCACGGTCAGTTACAGGGTCTTGGATATCATTGGGAAGTATGGGCCATGCAGAGCGGCGGTATGAGAACTATTGATGCTTTGAAAGTAGCGACTATACTTGGTGCTGAGGGACTTGGATTGGATAAGGATTTAGGTAGTATTGAAGTTGGTAAATTGGCTGATCTTATCATCTTGGATAAAAATCCATTAGAAAATATTAGAAATACCAATACAATAAAGTATGTAATGAAAAATGGTCGATTATATGATGGTAATAATGGGGATCAAGTTGCTCCTGAAAAAAAGAAGCTCAACAAAGCTGAATGGGAACAATCTGCACCTGTAACAAATACGTCAGTAAAGGAGTAGGTAAAATAGTTTTGTATTGAATTTCAGAAGGCAAGCAGTAATTTTCTGCTTGCCTTCTTTTATCTTATGTATTAACGATTATCGTTATGATTCTATATGATTAAAGTTATTAATCCACATGTCGCCGTATGTGCTTTCAAATTTTGTGATTAGATTTTTATCAAAAAGATCATTTAATATTTCTCTCGACTTATTTTCATTTTCGTCTATTAAAAATGAAAATTCTTTGGAGGTCATGGTTTGAAACTGTTCGAATAAATATTTTGCACTTTTCGGGTATTCGGATTTTGTTATATCGGGTTTTAGCTGATGCATTGCGTCGACAAAATTTTCATAAGGTTGAAATCCATTTAATGCAAGCTCCTTTCCTTTATCATTTGAAAATATCAAGGTTGGAAGCACTTCTATGTTTTTCTGATCAGAGAGAATAAGGTCTTCTTTAAATTTTTCCTGAGCCCTGTCCTCAAGATCGCGTAATAATCTAGCGGCATCTAATCCAACATCACATGCAGCTCTATGAAGGAATTCTTTTTTTATAATATTCTTTTTTTCTAGAAATACCATTTCTCTTATTCTCCTAAGAAACAAGACGGCCTTATCGGTATCCTGTAACTGCGCTGCTTTAAACGCTATAGATGGTGGATAAGACGAGGGTAATGGATCTTCAAGCCAAATATTTTTGTTGATTGGCATTTTATAAGAGTAGCATACTTCTTCCCAATGGGCAGCTACATCGCTCGGGGTTTTGATACCAGATCGATTATAATTCTCCCAGGAAGGGAGTAGTCCCCCCATTTTATATTCAATATTTATATGTTCGTTATACTCCAACTGTAGCTTTCTAAGCTGTGGTTGGTTAATCCAGCATGTTGAACAAATTGGGTCGGTGAAATATAGTACACTAATACTCTTCTCGTGTGTTGTTTTCGTCTGTGGACTGGATTGTTCTGTAATAAGCGGAACGATGAGATCGTCATCTGCTTTATGTTTTGGATGTTGAAAATCCATTTTTAGGTTTCTTGTTAATTGAGTTTTATTGGCAATATATTCTGTATGAAGTAGATTGTTTTGCTCAAATAGGCGACTGGTCAGAATGGGAAAGGCTGCGTTTTCAGGGCTAAACATACTACTAAAACGATAACGTGGCGAAAGTAGTATGTTTAAAAGAGGTAAGAATTTTTTTTAGGGGGACAAAAAAATCATTGCGTATTAATACTTAATTTAATTACGTAGTGAAAAAAATAGCTGCTTGTTTCTTACAGACTGGCCTACCTAAAATTACTGCACACATTGTTGTATACGGGATCACCTTTCCACAACAAAATTGTTTTGCATATGGAGTTAATAAATCACCCTTTATATTAGCGTGAATAATTTTTGGTAATTGTGCAATGCACTCAACTTCACCTTCATTATTCGTACCAAGGTATTTTTTATGAAAGGCATTTGTTTCTGCTTCAATCCAACATGGTGTTTTAGATCAGTTGCAACGGCTAGTACCAAATGTATTATTGTTATTTTATGTTGAAAGGGGGAAAACACATTGAGGATGTGTAACTTTATGGGTATATTAAAATGTAAGAAGCATTACTTTTAATCTAAACTTCTACTTATGTCATCGAGGCTCAATGCGGTTTTAAATTCTCTAGGTTTTGCTATTGTATTGTTAGTGAATACCATGGCTAGTGTATTAAAAATTAATGGGTATAATACAGGTGAGATTTCTGATTTATATCCCAACTATTTTGTTCCAGCCGGATTTACCTTTAGCATTTGGAGTGTTATTTACATCATGATCATCGGATTTGTTATGTGTAGTATTGCTGCAACCGGTGCAAAAATGGCTGAGCCTATAAAAGAGATTATTAAAAAAGCTAGTCCCTATTTTCAGGTTACCTGTCTATTAAATATCGCGTGGCTACTAACTTGGCAGTATCTCTATTTAGCTAGTTCAGTAGTTATTATGATTGCTTTTCTGATTACATTAATCATATTGTATACCAAAATTCGTGGGCTTAAATATACCCTTACTCCATTTTATCGTTTTTGGGTCTACCATACATTTGTCGTTTATCTTGCTTGGATTTGTGTTGCCACCATTGCTAATATTACAGCACTTTTTATTGGAATAGGATGGCAAGGTAGTCCCTTGGGTGAAGAAAGCTGGAGTGTCATAATGATTGTTATAGCATTATTACTAGGCATCATCTTTGTTGGCAAGCGAAAAGAGCCAGCATATGGCTTTGTACTTAGTTGGGCCTTTTTTGGGATTTACGCCAAGCAGCTTACCGATTCAAAAGAGGTAAGTACCGCTGCAGCATTGTCTGTTTGTATTCTTTTGGCATTGAATATTACCATTTTGATTAAAACCAGACGCGTTAAGGCATAATAGTCGGTTTAATGTGCAGTAGTTTGTGATTTGTTCTCCATTGATCTTAT
>CAMCBE010000079.1 GCA_945872805.1 Chitinophaga pinensis
TTATTCTGTTTGATTAGCTCATTAACGAGAATTACAAAATTTTGATAATGAACATTATCATCTCCTGTACCATGCATGATCATCAAATTCCCTTCTAGTTTTGACACATTCGTTACGGGTGACCCAACACTATATCCTTCTTTATTATCGTCTGGAAGTCCCATATACCTTTCTTGATAGATGTTATCGTACAACAATTGATTTGATATAAAGGATACTGCGATTGCCGTTTTAAATACTTTCGGATAACCGAATATGCATTGCAGAGACATTTGTCCGCCTCCGCTCCAACCCCAAATACCAATTCTCGATGCATCTACAAAGGAATAATTTTGAGCTATTTTTTTTGCGGCATTAGCTTCGTCATTAACAGACACGATTCCAATTTTTCTGTAAATGCATTTTCTCCATTCGCGTCCACGTGCAACGCGCGTGCCTCGTGTATCAACACTCATGATAACAAATCCTTGATTAGCTAAGTATTGATGCCACATATTATCGCCTGTGCTCCAGTTGTCTTGTACCGTTGATCCAGCAGGTTCGCCATATACATGAATGATCACCGGATATTTTTTACTTGGGTCAAAGTTGATTGGTTTAATCATCCAGCCATCTAATACAACATCACCAATATCGATTTTAAAAAATTCTTTCGATTTTAATCCAAGGGCATCGATTTTGGCTTTCAGTTCACTATTGTCTTCAAGTAATTTTATTTCCTTGTGTGTGGCTAGGTTGATAAGCGCTATTCTTCTTGGTGTAGTTGAATTTTCAAATGTATGTATCGCGTATTTTGAATCGGCTGAAATTTGGTAGCCATGGTGGCCAATCATAGTTGAAGGAGAAACACGTTCGGCTTCGCCTGTTCCATCTATCCTGCTGCGGTAGAGATAACGATGGATATAACTTTCTGGCGATGCGATATAGTAAACAAATCCACTCACCGGATCAATGCAATCGATGTTGATGACATCAAAATTTCCTTTTGTGATTAATGAAGATTCTTTGCCATCTCTTGATACTTTATACAAGTGAATCCATCCATCTTTTTCACTTGTCCAGGTAAAATATTTCTCTTGGTCTAACCACTTGATATTATCATGTATATCAAGAAATGCCTCGTCTTTATCGGTTAGAATATTATTCAATGACATCGATATCACATTACCAACCCATACATGATTAGTATTTTGAAGGCGATTGAGTTGTTGAATCATCACCTCATTTGAATTCGGAATGAATTCCATGCGTGCGATATAATTGTTGCGTGGATCTCCAGGTATAGCAAACCATTTTGTTTTACCGCCTGTAGCAGACACTACGCCTACTTTCACATCAGAATTTGTTGTTCCTACTTTTGGATAAGGAAGTGGAATCGGCTTTGAATAGATTGAATCTACATTATTGATCATGTAAAATGTGCCAACACCTTTAGTGTTCGATTGCCAATAGGCAATTGTTTTTCCATCAGGGCTCCACCTAAAACCATCTCTGCAATCTAATTCTTCTTCATATACCCAATCAAAGGTTCCATTGATGATATTGTCTCCACCATCTTTGGTAAGTTGTGTTATGGTCCCTGTTGCCAGGTCTTCTGTATATATATTTAGTTTGCTTACATAGGCCACATTTTTAGCGTCCGGTGAAAACTTAGCAAACATGAGGGTCGCTTCTTCAAGCGATTTACCTACTTGCTTTAATGATTTGCTTTCTACATTCAATACCCAATAATCACCCTTAGTATGCAAGCGCCATACTTTTCTAGTATTGGTAAAAATCAATAATTTCTTGTTGTCTTCAGACCAAGTATAATCCGCTATATAAAGAGGCTTTGTTTTTCCTGCAGGAATTAGTTCTGTTGAACTGATCAATACAGTTCTGGCACCCGATTCAACATCATATACTACGATATCGTATCCACTTGTGTTGGAATTGTATTCAAAGGTTGAATAGCCTTTATTGTCTTTCATCCAACGCAGTTGTCCAACACCCTTCGATCCATATTCATAGTTGGTGTAGATATCTTCTAGGGTGAGTTGTTTGTTTTGTGCAAAGAGCGGTTGTTGCAACAAGAACATAAACCCCAAAACAATAGCTATTGAAAATCCTCTTTTCATACAGTTGATTTTAACCATAAATTTATTTCTTTATCTACTCAATTTGCTTATCTAATTACATCCATTTCGAAGATAGACCAGTTGTACTTCTCGTCGCTACCGAGTTGACTAATTTTTATATACCGACCTGATTTTTTGGGGAAGATGATGTTGGTTATCCCTAATGCTCCAGATCCTTCAGCTATGGTATTGCTCCAATCTAACCCATCATCGGAAATTTCTACTCGATACGATTTTGGTGTATCCCAAAGTGCCCAGGTATTATCCAATACTATTTTATGAAAGGTTTCTTGCTTTTTCATATCAACCATGAACCACTGTCCGGGGTATTGTTTCTTCGACATATCCCTCCAACCGGTCCAATGATCACCATCAAGTGCATTTTCTGCAGGAACTGGAATAGGGATATTGTCACCACTAAATCGATATGAACTGTCTGGGACAGAGGCTGTTGCAGTCCAGCTCTTTTTTTCAAGCTTTATTTCTTTCTTCTCTTTTTCAGGCGTTGCTTTTGGTGAATTCATATTCAGGATTCCATGCCCCACTACATTCCATTCTCCTGCCCCTGCCAAAAACATGATGTACTGCTCATCTTCTCCGGCAAATGTTATCCCATCTGTAGTTTTCTTCAATGAACCATTCCAAGCTAGCTTTCCGTTAATGTATATATTTTGTATGGTTGTAAATGATTTTTTTGGAATGCCAATCAGAGCTTCTGTATTCACTGGACAAATTACAGTGAGATGATATTGGTTGGCTGTTTTGTTGATGGACGCAGTGACATTGCCTTTTATGGTAGGCACAACAACCTTGATTTGAGTTAGGAATGCTTCTTTGGGAAGCACTTGAAATTTTTCCCACCCTGGTTTGATGGGGGAAACGCCGGCAATGGTTTGTGATAAATTGATGACGGGAGGATTCCATCCATGATTAAGTGATGATCCTTCATCAAACGAATCAACCCATGAAGCCCACCATCTATCATAGTGTTCCCATAGTGTAGTGAAGGTGGCAGGAATCATTGTGCGGTAACGAGTATACATGCGCAGCAAGGCATATTCTTCTTTTCCGATGCTGCATAGTGCTTCAAATACCCAACGATCGAAGAAAGAACTCGAGTATGTTTTTTTCGTGAGTACATTATTATAAATCGATTCCCATTTTTCTTTATCCGCTAACCCAGCATTGATCGCCATTGCATTGGCTCTGTCGTCTGGATCATTAACTTGGTCCGACATATAGAATCCATTTTTCCAAAAAAGGTTATTGAATGTCTGCTTTATGCTGTCCATTTTTTGATTGATCTCTATGGTGTCAGCATCATGTCCACTTAACTGAGCTATTTTTTTCAATGTACCTAAGTCGATGTACATGAAACAGGTTTCAGTCACGGCAATGTCTTTGTTGTCTTTACCCCAATCATACCATTGATTTTTTTTACCGGGCTTATAGGTATTGAATAAAAAGTTTTTTGTTTGAGGGTATATACTTTTAATGGATTCTATGTCTCCACTATGTAGATAGTAAAACCATAATCCATATTCTCCTAGAAATTCGAGTTGTTGTCCTGGATAAAAAGTGGAATCAAGTGGTCTCAAAACAAGCTCTTTGCAAAGTCGATGTGATTTTTCATCGAACGCATAAAAACATTGATTTAATTCTGGCGTACCATCTCCCCAAAATCCAACACGTTCACGGTCTGGACAATCATAAAACCAATCCCTCATGCATAGGTATGCTGTTCGAGCTCCTTTCTTCCACAGTATATTGTAGTCGTTGTCGTTGCATTCAAAGGACCCTCTAAATTCAGTATCAAAGCCCGTTTGGTGGTACTGTACTGATTTTACGGTTACGCCAGCCGGTATGGTATACATGGCACCTTCTCCACTAACCCAGTTTTTTGCTTCATAGCGTTGATGCCCTCCAGTTACTGCAAACGATTCTGTTGGCGTGAGGTAGCGCACAAGGGGATTGCTTGAATTGATGTATATGCTATCTCCTGTATTTCCCTCCAATTCAATGATTGGTTGAAAATGACAGTTGTAGGGCATTTGGCAAACAAGGGTCCATGATTTATTTTCTACACGGGGAAGATCCTTGGATGTATAGATGTATTCTTTTATTCCAAAGTCCTTTATGGTTGACGCCTTGATTAATCGTTCTTCTAATGTTTGCTCTTGAGAAAAACCAAATGTTGCTACAGTAAGCAAAATCAGTAATGGAATTAATTTCATGTATATTATTTAATTAATCAATCAATCAATGCTATATGTTTGTCCAGCTATCGTATTGAATGATGCTGTTCCATTTGTATTATGTTTGAATTTGATTTGTTTGCCATTGCTTACGATACGCAAGTTCGGTTTCATTTCAATGGTGCATGGTTCTCCCGCTTTGTCAAGCCATCTTTTATAGTTACTTACTGAATCTTCTTTTTTGAAAAATAAATGGAGATTGCCTAAGCTCTGGTATTTTTGTTGCTCTACAGGATAGCCCATTAAATTTCTACCAAACAAATTATGTGCTTCTAAATACTGTCCTTCAAAAACTAATTTTTGGATCGTTGGTAAGGTTTTGTATCCATCGTTAACAACGCTTGAATAAGGCCCGCCACTCCAGTAATTATCTTCGTTGAGTTGAATACGTTCTTCGTTGTACTTTCCAAACACCATGGCACCCAAGCGTCCATTGCCTGTGGAAATGGCTTCTTCCCATGTTGCTGCAGGTTCAGTATACCATAACAATGCCGCAGGGTTAAATTTTTTATTCTCAATGGCGTCAGCAACATTATTTTTTTGAGCATATGAGACAATGCTAGTACATAGCATTAGGATGAATAATTTGAATGACGCTTTCTTCATGATAACGATATTTTATAGCAGTTGAGGGTCCAAAAATTTAACTGCACTAATGACTATAAAAATAATGCAAACAAATCAGTTTGCTGTTCTTCATTTAGTATGTCATTCCTCAATATCATCTGAACAATATGTGGTACATTCAAGTAGTATAAAATTAATTACCATGAAACGTTTTCTTTACACCGTATGCTTACATGTTGTCTTACTACTTTGTTCTCATTCATTGTTTGCTCAGGATGTCGATACACGATTTTTTGGTGGCATGTCGTGGAGAATGATCGGGCCGCATCGTGCTGGTAGAACGGTTGGTATGACTGGTGTTCCGAGCCAACCCAGTGTTTTTTATATAGGTGTAAATAATGGCGGTGTATGGAAGACTACCGATTATGGCCATACATGGAATCCCATTTTTGATAAAGAAAGCACCGGTTCAGTAGGTGATGTGGTGGTAGCGCCATCCAATCCAAATGTAATTTATGTTGGAAGTGGTGAAGGAATTCAACGTCCTGATCTTTCAGTTGGTAATGGCGTTTATAAATCGATTGATGCCGGGAAAAGCTGGACCAATATGGGTTTGCACGATGCACAGCAAATTGGAGGAATTTGTATTGATCCATCAAATGAGAATAGAATTTTTGTTGCTGCATTAGGGCATCCTTACGGTCCGAATAAAGAGCGTGGAGTATATAGAAGTATAGACGGTGGAAAAACATTTGAGCAAGTATTGTATCTCAATGAAAATACGGGCGCGATTCAAGTAACGATTGATCAAAATCATCCGAATGTTGTGTATGCTGATCTATGGGCTGCACGGCAAGGACCATGGGAAAATGGTGAATGGGATGGAGTAGAAAGTGGCTTGTTTAAATCGGAAGATGGCGGAACTACATGGAGAAGGTTAACAAAGGGTTTGCCTACTACAACGGGCGATGGTTTGGGTAGAATTGGATTTACAATTGCGCCTAGCAATTCTAATCGATTGTATGCTACCGTTGATGCACAAAAAAATGGTGGAATTTATAGAAGTGATGACGCAGGTGAAAATTGGTACTTGTTAGCCAACGATGATCGGTTATGGAGCCGTGGTAGCGACTTTGCGGAAGTGAAAGTAGATCCTAAGAATGCTGACATTGTTTATTCTGCGAATGTGGTGATGTGGAAATCGATTGATGGGGGTAAGCATTGGGATGGTATCAAGGGAGCTCCAGGCGGAGATGATTACCATCGGATATGGATTAATCCGAACGATTCAAAAATCATTGCATTGGGGTTAGATCAAGGAGGAACCATATCGGTGAATGGTGGAGAAACATGGTCTTCATGGTATAATCAACCTACTGCTCAGTTTTATCATGTGAGTACCGACAATGCATTCCCCTATACTGTTTATGGTGGTCAACAAGAAAGCGGATCCGTTGGCATTGCTTCCCGATCGAATGATGGAAATATTTCATTTAGGGAGTGGCATTCTGTTGGTGTAGAAGAGTACGGTTATGTAGCAGCAGATCCACTCGACCCCAATATTATTTATGGTGGAAAGATTACAAAATATGATAAGCGAACAGGACAGATACAGAATATTGCACCAGACGCTGTTCGTAGCGGTAAAGTGAGATTTATTCGCACAGCTCCTGTATTGTTTTCTCCTATTGATCCAAAGACATTGTATTTCGCGGGAAGTATGATTTTTAAAACAACCACTGGTGGCCAGAGTTGGGAGACTATTAGTCCGGATTTAACCCGTGAAACGTACGACATCCCTTCCAGTGTTGGAGTCTATACAAAAGAGGATATGAAAACCATGCCACGCAGAGGTGTGGTTTATGCCTTGTCTCCATCGCATAAAGACATCAATACCATTTGGGCTGGTACAGACGATGGACTAGTACATATAACTATGGATGGTGGAAAGCATTGGAAAAATATTACGCCACCGGAATTGAGTTCATGGAGTAAAGTATCTCAAATTGATGCGAGTCATTTTGATAATGTTACGGCGTACATCGCGGTGAATCGCATTCGTTGCGATGATCAGGCTCCGTATATCTATAAAACAACCGATGCAGGAAAGACTTGGAAAAAAATTATTACTGGATTGCCGAATGAGCCCATCAATACCGTGCGTGAAGATGCCTTGAAAAAAGGATTGTTGTTTGCTGGCTCTGAAAATGCGGTATACGTTTCCTTTGATGCAGGTGAGCATTGGCAGTCGTTGCGCATGAATATGCCTGCTACGTCTATTCGTGATTTGGTTATAAAAGATGATGATATTGTGGTGGGAACACATGGTAGAAGTTTTTGGATACTTGATAATATTAGTCCATTGAGACAAGTTCAAGTAGCTACGGATGTACATGATGTCGTTTTCTTCAAACCACAAAAAGCAGTGCGTGTTCGTTGGAACATGAATAGCGATACGCCATTGCCTCCCGAAGAACCAGCTGGACAAAACCCGCCTGATGGTGCTGTCATTGATATTGTATTGAAAGAAGATGCAAAGACACCTGTTGTGTTGGAAATATTGGATCAAGCAGGAAAACGTGTTCGCCGATTTTCGAGTGAGGATACATTGTATACTATACCGCCAGTGAATATTCCATTGTATTGGATTCGTCCACAGCAGTTGTTATCATCAAAAGCAGGCGCACAGCGGTTTTTATGGGATATGCGTTATGCGCCATTGAATGAACCACCTGCCTATCCTATCTCTGCTGTGGTGCATAACACTGCACCAGAATTCAATACACCATGGGTGATGCCGGGAATGTATAAAGTACGTTTGACCGTAAATGGACAGCAGTATGAGCAACCCCTTCAAGTAGTGATGGACCCAAGGGTAAAAACGTCGCTTAAAGATTTACAGCGTCAGCACAATCTTTCGATGATATGTTATGAAGGGAAAAAGAAAACAATGGGCAAACAAGCTGAATTATACGGTGCGTATAGTGTTTTACTTAGCATACTAACCCAAACCGATATGCCACCTACTACACAGATTGAAAGGGAGGTGGGGGAGCTGCGTTGAGCGCTGTGTGCTTCGCACCGCTGAGCGCTGGAAACGCTTAACGCTGTGTGCTTCGCACCGCTGAGCGCTGGAAACGCTTAACGCTAGGTGCTTCGCACCGCTTAACGCTGTGTGTGCTTCGCACCGCTTAACGCTGGAAACGCTCGACGCTGATCGCTTTACGCTAGTTGATTATAATTAGCC
>CAMCBE010000080.1 GCA_945872805.1 Chitinophaga pinensis
ACATTTCTAAAGAAAAAATCCTCAAAAAAATAAACCTGCTAAAAACAAGTTTGAAAAAAGATTTCGGCATAGATAAACCCAAAATAGCTGTTCTAGGGTTAAATCCCCATGCTGGAGATGAAGGATTAGTAGGAAAGGAAGAAAAAGAAATCATTCGCCCAGCAGTATTGGAAGCTAAAAAACCTGACTGCATAGTAATGGGACCATACAGTGCGGATGCTTTTTTTGCAAGAGGCAACCACGAAAAATTTGATGCTATTTTAGCCATGTATCATGACCAAGGCTTAATTCCTTTTAAGTCACTAGCCCTTGGCGAAGGAACTAATTTCACGGCAGGATTAAGCGCAATCAGAACATCGCCTGATCATGGAACAGCATTTGATATTGCTGGAAAGGGGATTGCAGATGAATCTTCATTTAGGGCAGCTATTTTTGCAGCTATTGATATTTTTGATACCCGAATGGGGTATGCTGAATTAAGAAAAAATCCAATGCGAAAAATGTCGGCACAAGTGGTTGCTAACGTTGAAGATGAACGAATAGAAGAATAAACATTTTTTTATATTCATACTCTAAATCCAATGAAAAGAATTTACTCATTTCTACTCTTCTTCTCATTAATTTTCACTTGCTCAAATGTGCTAAAAGCACAAGATGAAACCTCTACGCGAAGTGAAAACCCAATTTTCAAAAAACACATACTGAAAGTAAATTTAACTGGAATTGCATTGCGCAATTATGGGCTTCAGTTTGAGGAGGTTTTGAATAAAAGAATGTCAATTGCACTAGCATACAGAATGATGCCTAGTGGCAATATACCATTCAAAACATTCATCATCAATCAAAGTGGCAATTCTCAATCCGCAGGAAATGTACTAAATGCACTGAAAATAGGAGGTTCTGCATTAACAGCAGATTTGAAATTCTATCTTGGAAAAAAAGGATATGGACGTGGATTTTACATTTCCCCTTTTTATATGCATGAAACATTTAATGCAAAGGGATTAAATTTCGATTATACTGATTTTAATAATCAAACTGCATCCGTTGACCTTTCAGGAAATCTTAGAGGAAATACGGTGGGATTAATGCTAGGGTCACAGTGGTTCATAGGAAAACACTTTTGTATAGACTGGTGGATTATAGGACCGCATTATGGAACATCCCGTAGTGTATTTTCAGCTCGCACAAACTTTACCCTAGACCAACTCGAACAAGAAAGTATTCGATCATCACTTGCAAGCTTTGATATGCCTCTAACAAAAGAAAGCTATAGTGTATCTGCAAACGAAATAAAATTAATGCTTGATGGGTCGTGGGCAGGCATTAGAGCAGGAATACAATTTGGCTTTAGATTTTAGTAATTCAAAAATCGATTACTCTAAGGCAGGCAATCTAACATGAATTAGCCTTTATTGATTGTATATGAAGAATAAACCACCTCTATTCTCCCCTTATTGCCTAGTACTTTTTTAACTTCCTTTTTGTTACCAAAGCCTGATTCATACTCAAGCGTCACTGCTTTGGGCAAGCTAAACTCTTTGGTGTTAAAAATCATTTTCACTCTATCTGGGAGCCCCCAATCGCTATACTTTCCATATTCAAGCTCAAGCTCATACGTCCCATTTTGTTTAGTAGTGGCCAGGGCTTTTTTAATCAACAGTTCCTTTTCATTTACATAAAGAGATAAAATAATTAAGTCAGATGACTCTGCATTGGGTACTAGTTTAAGCACAACTAAAGATGCTCCCTTCCAATTAATATTACCACCTGGAATAACTATATAATTTCCTTCTAAAATCAGTGAATTTAAATTGACGCTCATTCCCCCTTTAGGAAGAATAGATACCCCACCTTCCTTTTTTATCTGAAATTGATCAGGATATTTATAGAAGATATTTACTTTAGAAATAGGCAGCTTCAGAAATGCTACATCTGTTTTTAATTGGGCAACTGCAGAATAGTCTTTCACCTTAGCTAATTTTTCTTTTAGCTTATTCATGAGCACATCACTAGATTGTGCACTCAGATTGGTGAATGCGATAATAACAGTAAAAAATAGAAAAACCTTCTTCATGAGCCAGGTTAAGCCACGAAGTTACGCAATTGAGAAGCTATTTAAAAATGTTCCCTTTGTGATCTAATTATGGAAGAAATGAATCAGCGTCTCTGTATGCTTTGATTAGCGCTAATTCTCCTTCTTTGCCATCGATTGAGTTTCCATGTTCCATTCCAAGAATACCCTTATAGCCCTTGTTGTATATATGCTTGAAGATATTCTTATAATTCACTTCACCTGTTCCTGGCTCATTTCTATTCGGATTATCGCCAATCTGCATGTATGCAATTTCCTCCCAGCATTTATCAATATTAGCAATTAAATCACCTTCATTTCGCTGCATATGATACATATCAAACAGGATCTTACAACCAGAACTATTTACTGCTTTGCAGATCAAATACGTTTGGGCTGAATGGCGGAGAAAAAGATCGGGATTATCACTCAATGGTTCTAATACCATGACTAAGCCATTGCGTTCGAGTATTTCGGCACCAGGTCTTAGTGCTTCAATCACATTTGCGGTTTGAATATCAATAGGCAAAGAACTATCCACATTACCTGGAACAACCGTCATCCATTTTGCATTGCAGCGTTTGGCCACTTCAACAGCCGTTTTACAATCACGAACAACTATATCTTTAAATTCCTGCTTACCGGTAGTTAAGCTTAAGCTCCAATGCCAACTGTTTGTCGTTACTACAAATACACCCATTTGCATACCAAGCTTTGCCAACGT
The DNA here is from genome assembly GCA_945872805.1 of Chitinophaga pinensis. Lineage (GTDB taxonomy): Bacteria > Bacteroidota > Bacteroidia > Chitinophagales > Chitinophagaceae > Pollutibacter. The sequence goes on from CAMCBE010000080.1 coordinate 2,799, forward strand.
ATTGCCAATTCGGGTTTGTTCTGCAATACTTCTGTCCATCATCCCATTGTCTTCAATCGAACGAAATCCTTGATCATAGGCAAACTTAATTTGGTCAACAAAATCTTTACCGCCATGTGAATCAAAACAACCATCGTGAAATGCATAATTGAGGTTAAATACTTTTTGTGCATTGGCAGCTTGAACCTCTGCTGAATAACCACTCATGCCTGGAATAAGTGCAGCCCCTGCAAGTGTTGTATTTTTTAGGAATCCTCTGCGTTGCATTATCTTGAAATTTAGTTGGTGAATAATTTGTTGCGTTGTACAATTTAAGTAAAATTGCATTAAATAAAATAGTATTGAAAAAATTTATTCCTGTAACATTATGCTGCCTTTCTTTATTATTATCGATAAAGTCAGCTGCACAAGCTAATCCTGCTCAAAAAATCGAGGTTGCCATTCCCAACTCAGATAAAAAAATCACATTAGTACCCATTTCTGAAGGTTCTTTTATGATGGGGAGTAGTGCTTCTAAGAACACAAACGAGAAACCATCAAAAAATGTCCATGTTTCTGCTTTTGAAATGAGTGCGTTTGAAATCACACATGATCAATTCAATATTTTCTATAGAGACGACAATACCTCACAAGGTTCAAAAGTTGATGCTGTAACAAGACCAACATCCCAGTATATTGACTTGAGCTGGAATATGGGGAAAGATGGAGGCTATCCTGTCAACAGCATGAGTGTGGATGGCGCTATGATGTTTTGTAGGTGGCTTTATAACAAAACTGGAATATTTTTTAGGTTGCCTACTGAAGCAGAATGGGAGTATGCTTGCCGGGCAGGAAGTAAAACAACCTATTTCTTTGGAAACGATCCTGCACAACTCAGTCAATATGCCTGGTTCAAATCCAATAGTAAGCTAAAGTATCAAAAAGTGGGCCTAAAAAAACCAAATGCTTGGGGGCTCTATGATATGCTCGGAAATGTTGCTGAATGGACACTTGATCAATATGATCCTGCCTATTTTGCAAAACTAGGTGACAATGCAAGCGACCCACTGATTAAACCCTCTTCCAGATACCCTAGAAGTGTTCGAGGTGGTTCGTATATGGATGATGCACAAAAACTCAGCGTAACCAACCGACAATTTTCAGAAGTAACTTGGAATAAAAGAGATCCGCAAATCCCCAAAAGCAGGTGGTGGTTAACAGATGGCGCTTTTGCCGGATTTCGAATTCTGAAGCCATCTGCACAACCTTCTGCTGAAGATGCCGAAAAATTTTATACATTGTATCTCGGTAACTAATCATATAAAAAAACAACGATGGCAAACAAACCTAAAACTTCCCAGGCAACACGTAGGGATTTCGTAAAACAATCTAGTCTTCTTGCAGGTGGTGCAATGGCAACACCTATGCTCAGCAATCTCAATTTTTATTCCGGTTCTAGCGATGCTATCAAAATTGCATTGATTGGTTGTGGAGGAAGAGGCACTGGCGCTGCACTACAAGCCCTTCAGAGTAAACAAAACGTAAAGATTGTTGCTATGGCTGATGCGTTTAAAGATCGCCTAGACAGCTGCTATAAAAGTCTTACGGCAGAAGATCTTTCTGATGCTGGAATCAAAGGTAATTTCAAAGCAGTAGTAGATGTGCCTGAAGAAAGAAAATATGTTGGCTTTGATTCATACAAAAAAGCAATGGCGCATGCTGATGTAGTTATTCTTGCAACACCTCCAGGATTCAGACCTATCCATTTTGAAGAGGCTGTTAAACAAGGCAAACACATTTTCATGGAAAAGCCGGTAGCGACAGATCCAGCAGGGGTAAAACGAGTACTTGCCGCCGCAGAAATAGCCAAAACAAAAAAATTAAATGTTGTGGTAGGTCTACAAAGACATTACCAAAATTCATATCGCGAGCTTTACAAACGAAAAGATATGATTGGTGATATCACTTCCGCTCAGGCTTGGTGGAATAATGATGGCGTTTGGGTTAAACCAAGAGAGACAGGACAAACTGAAATGGAATATCAGATGCGCAACTGGTATTATTTCAATTGGCTATGTGGTGATCACATCAATGAGCAACATATTCACAATATAGATGTCATCAACTGGTTTAAAGGTGGACATCCTGTGAAAGCACAAGGTATGGGTGGCAGAGAAGTTAGAAAAGGAAAAGACTTTGGTGAAATATTTGACCACCATTATGTTGAATTTCAATATGCAGATGGTTCAATGTTGAATAGCCAGTGCCGCCACATCAAAAACACTTCTGCAAAAGTGGATGAACTTATTGTTGGAACAAAAGGAAAAATATATTGTGGTGATGCAAATATAAGAGACCACAAAGGAAAGATTATGTATCAGTTTGACCTTAAAGGAGAAAACAATGGTTATCAAACTGAACACGATGAGCTCTTTGAAGCCATTGCTAAAGGAATATATAAATTTGCCAATGCAGAATATGGAGCCCATAGTACCATGACATCAATCCTAGGAAGGATGGCTACATATAGCGGACAAGTAGTTGAGTGGGATAAAGCACTGAATAGTGGATTGGATCTTCAGCCTTCTGCGTATACATGGGATACTCTTCCGCAATCATTGCCAGACGAGAATGGACTTTATAAAATTGCAGTGCCAGGGATTACTAACTACTAGTAGACCTCGTCACCAAGTTAATTTAACACTAACAAAAAGGCACGGAATGAATTCCGTGCCTTTTTGAATTTATTATCTATTCAATCAAATAAAGGGGATTACTTATCGGTTCTGAATAAGTTAACAGGTAAGCCTTCGCTGCTAAATAAATTCGGGATAGCTGTATTGGTAAATCCAAATCGAACCGCGATAGGATCCTTAACTTCTCGATTCGATAACACAACTGTGTTTCCTTCAATCTTAGCTCTGGCAGGTAAAAATTTGAGGTCTGAACCTGCAATATAAAATTCAGTAGCATCACCGCCTTTTGTAACCAATCCCGTTGGTACATTTTCAAAACGTATTCTGATCTTCCCTTTTTCTATAGTATGAGATTTATACATGGGATTTTTATAGCTCAATCCCTTTACACCATACGTTTCCGCGAGTGCCAAGTTTGCAAGTCGCTCTGACACTTTTATTTTTTCTATTGGATGAATATTTTTTACATCATCCACTAAATCACTAATTACAACCATGCCTGTATTAGGATATGACAAAGCGCTCGTTTGTGCTTCCCTAAGTAATGCACCATTAAGTTGATCATCTCCATAACTAAATGGCGCTATTTGTACAAAATAGAATGGGAATTCATTTCCCCAAGACTTTCTCCAACTATTAATCATCGACGTAAATAATTTTTGATAAGCGTAATGGGTTGCCACATTACTTTCTCCCTGATACCATATGGCACCAGCAATTTTGTAATTAACAATTGGATAAATCATTGCATTATAGATAAGCCCTGGCTTATTTGGCCACCAGGCCAATTCACCTAGCTTATCTGAAGCAGCCTTTAACTCTTGATCAGACTCCACAATGTCTTTGGGAGTCCATACTTCTGCGGGTGTTCCACCCCAGTTGCTATTGATAAGGCCAACAGGAAATTTGGTTTTAGCATTCAATTGTTTTCCGAAAAAATAACCTACTGCACTAAAATGCAACATGTCTTCTGGATTGCAAACCACCCATTTACCACTCAAATCATTTTGAGGTGTTTCAGAAGTAGATTTTGCAACATAGAAAAATCGAATGCTAGTATTCGTAGCGTTCGGAGATTCTGCTTTAGACTGAGGAAGGTTCTGGTCACCAGACCATTCCATATTGCTTTGCCCGCTGCAAACCCATACCTCACCTATCAACACGTCTTGTATGAGAATCTCATTATCGGCTTTAATCTTAATCGAATAAGGCCCCCCGGCTTTAGGTGTATTTATTTCTGTTAGCCATCGTGCCCCATTATCACCATTCGTTTCATATGTAATGGTGTCCCAGCTAGTGGTTATAACAATTTTTTCAGCCGGAGAGCACCAACCCCAAAGCTTAACTTTTGTATTTTGTTGCAGCACCATGTGAGACCCAATAATTGCTGGAAGTCTAACATCTGCAAATACTGAAATAACCGAAAAAATAAACGTGAGTAATAAAATAGACTTTTTCATGTAGCGAGTTTTACTAGTTGAATTTACTCTTTTTAAACAAACACAGAGCACCTATTCAATACTATTACTTTAAGAAAGAATATCTTTCCTTTTGAAAACCCAAATAGAAGCCCACAGAAATCCTATAATATGTACGATTAGGACTGCTGCAGAAGATAGCACACCTGGCAGATTTTCAATAGACCCTTTGATCTGTTCATTATTCGCATCTACTCTTATGTCAAAAAATCCTTTCCACCCTAACATATGACTTGTAAAAAGATATGGCTTTATCTGATTGAAAATGGGGAGATCAAGTGTATTGATGATGGTAAAAACGATAATGATACTCATACTGGCCATAATGGGACCAATTGAATTCTCTGCAAAAACACTTAGAAAAAAAGAGAGAGACGCTACAGTTAACATCGCAATGATTGCAAATCCAAAAGCTGCTACATACCTCCACAAGACGTCACTGGATAAGATTTGCGTTATCATGTCACTTTTCAAAATCAACATATCATCAGCCCCAAAAATCAAAACAGATATGCCAAGTGACCAAAATGCCATCCAAAGCAATAATACTAAGGTATAGATACCTGCTGCAGTAAACTTTGCCATTATCAATACATTACGGCTAATTGGCTTAGTCAAAATTAGCCTCAACGTGCCAATGCTCGCCTCTCCAGAAATCATATCACCTGCCACCAAGGAAACCAACAATGGAAGATTTACTAATAATGTTTGAAGAATGATATAAGCCATTAAATAACCATTCAAAATTTTACCATGCAAGTCAAATGTATCAGTTAATGAACGTAACCCAAACTCTAAATATGTTTCACCATCTGTATAGAAACCTAACTGAATTAATCCTACAACTAATGCTACTACACTGAAAGCGATATAGGTTCTAGGATTTCTAAAAATCTTGTAAAGTTCTATAAACGTTATTCTACTATACTGCATGTTCTGAAGTTAAGGATAGGAAATAAGCTTCAAGTGAATTCACGGATTTTATACCGATCAATCCTACACCATGGTCTACTAAATATTTAGTGAGGTCTTGAATATTTGCACGATTGACTTCGATAATAAGTTTTTCTATTGAATTGCCTTTCAGGGAATCACTCCACGTTGATGACCTTAAAATCAATTTAGCCTCTTCATTATTCAAGGTTTCTATTTCAAGTTGGACTTTGCCAGGATTA
>CAMCBE010000081.1 GCA_945872805.1 Chitinophaga pinensis
GCTTGGTCGAGATGCTATTCTTTCCTATGCTGCAAAACCTGCTTCTTCTGAGGCATTGTCTAATTTGCTGAAAGCAGGGTTTCAGGTACATGCGATAAGTGAGTCTAACAACCTTTTAGAGGTAAAATATACTGGGCCAAGCACTGAGAAGCTCAATTTGAGCTTACTTGAGCCCATAAAGGAGCAATTGGTTTGGCTTCAGCTTATAAATTGTGGGGTAACTGATGAAGACCTCAAAATCATTGGCGGGTTGTCTAATCTTTACAAGTTGAATTTGAACCGAAATAAGCTTACTGCTGGAGGAGTGGATGAGATAATTAGGTTGCCCAAGGTGGAATATTTGAATTTATACGGTAATTCAATCACAGATAGTGCTATAAATCAATTGGTTACACTACCCAAACTCAAAAAACTCTATGTCTGGGAATCTAGGGTCGATTCTTTAGGGGTTGAGTCTGCAAAAAGGCTAAATCAACGGGTAGATATTGTTTATAGACTCAATTAACTTTATAAATACGGGTAGGTTAGATTCCCTCGAGTAGTTACTTTTAAGTTACTGAATTGTATACATTTGTATATTAGCATTTATAATATTTTAAGTCAAGTAAGCAGCACTATATATATAATATGTGTCTGTAGGTGGCTGCACTTTACTAAAACGTTTTCAGAGATGAATTTGTGTATTTAGTATGAGTGTTGTAATATTACGGTGCAAAATCTCATTTTGCCATATTGTTTAACCAACTGTTTAATTAAAAATTATGAAATTACGTTCAATGCTTAAGCGATTTTTTGCTTTAGTTGTAACTGTTGCTTCCTTTCAGGTTGCAATGGCACAAAGCTCAGTAACGGGAAAGGTTACTGACCAAAGTACAGGTGCTGCCCTTGCAAATGTGAGTGTAACCGTTAAAGGTTCTAACAGGGGAACAACAACCAGTTCAACTGGTGTGTACAAGCTTAGTCTTCAGGCAGGTGATGCTACTTTGGTATTTTCTAGCACTGGATTTGCTGAGACTGAAGTAGCGATTGGTGGCAAAAGCACCATCGATGTTTCATTGGCAACGTCTAGCACAAAACTTTCTGAGATTGTAGTTGTGGGATATGGTTCCCAATCTAAAAAAGATGTAACAGGTGCCGTATCTTCTATTAAAGGAGATCAAATCCAGAATCTTCCTGTATCTGGAGCAACTCAAGCTCTTCAAGGTAGGGTTGCGGGTGTAAACGTAGTGCGTAACGGTGGTAGCCCTGGTAATGCAGGTTCTATCCGTATTCGTGGTACAGGTACTATAAATAATGCTGATCCATTGATTGTTATTGATGGAATTCCTTCTGGAGATCTTAATTCAGTAAATCCAAACGATATTGCTTCTGTGGAGATTTTGAAAGATGCGTCAGCATCTGCCATCTACGGAACAAGGGCTGCCAATGGTGTTGTTATTGTAACAACTAAAAGAGGCAACTTCGAGCAACCACTTAAAGTTAATGTGAATAGCTACACTGGTATGTCTCAGGCACGTAAGACATTGGATGTATTGGATGCTAAAACATTGGTTACGTTAAGAAAAGAGCGTTATCTTAATGATGGTACTGATATGAACGAAGTATGGAACGATCCGTATAATCTAGTACAGCGTACTAATTGGCAGGATGAACTTTTCGGAAATGGAATAACTAATAATACCGATGTATCCCTTACAGGTGGATCTGCTAAGTCATCTTTTATGATTTCTGCTGGCTCATACAATGAGAAAGGTATTATCGAAAATTCTTACTTTAAGCGTTATAGCTTTCGTATAAATTCTGATCATAAAGTTGGTAATCGTTTAAAAATTGCTCAGAGCCTGCAATTGACTCGTGGTACTGACAATAGTCTTAATACATTATCTGCTCAAGATGGATTGATTTGGAGTGCAATTCGTTTTATGCCTTTTATCCCTGTTAAAAATGAAAATGGCAGTTGGGGTAGTTCACAAAGTGAGCCCAATCAGTTTGGGGATATCAATAACCCACTCTTCACTGTTAACACAGTTGATGCAATCAACATTAACACGCGTTTGTTGGCAAACGTAAATGCAGAGTATGAAATTTTGAAAGGACTTAAGTTTAAAACCAATTTGGCTGTAGATGGAAGTCATGGTTCAAATAGAAACTACAATATTATTATTACTGATCAAACTCGTGCAAGAGCAGAAAACTCTTTAAGTAGAGGTTTTGGAGAAGGCTATTCGCTTTTATCTGAATATTTCCTTTCTTATAATAAATTGTTTGGCAAGCATAAGATTGATGCGGTTGCAGGTTATACATCACAAACATTTGATGGTGACTATTTTTCTGCTTCTAAGCGTAATTTCCCTAATGAAGCAGCAAGCCAGCGTTACCTTGATGCTGGACAAAGCTTAGGTGGAATTGGTGGAAATCGTACTTATGATGCCTTGCAGTCTGGTTTTGCTAGAATAAATTATGACTATGGCAAACGTTATTTGTTGACTGCCACCTTCCGTGCGGATGGATCTTCTAAGTTTGATCAAGGTAATAAATGGGGTTACTTCCCTGCGGTTTCAGCAGGTTGGAGAATTTCGAATGAGAAATTCTTTAATGTATCCTTCATTAATGATTTGAAACTTACAGCAGGTTGGGGTCAATTGGGTAACCAAAATGTTAGTGGCCTTCAATACCTAGCATTGATTGGTAATGCAGGAAACTATGTATTTGGTAATACTACGGTTGGTTCAACTGCACAAACAAGGTTGCCTAACTACCTTATCTCATGGGAAACTGCCGAAATGACCAACATTGGTTTGAGTGCTGAAATGTTCAACAGAAGCTTACAAGTCAGTGTGAATTATTTCAATAAGACCACAAACGATATGTTGCTATCTCCTCCAACCATTGGAACTGTGGGTAGGTTGTCTATCCCTGATGTAAACGTAGGGGTATTAAGCAATAAGGGTATTGAAATTGACTTGAGCTATAATAATAAAGTTGGTGATCTTTCTTACCGTATTGGCGCGAACGCATCATTTATCCAAAATAAGGTTGTTAAATTATATGATGGCAACTATATCGGATCTACCATTTATGGTCGTCAAAGCCAAGAAATTTCAAGGACCTACCAAGGATTACCTCTAGGTATTTTCTACGGATGGAAAACCAATGGTTTGTATCAAACACAAGCTGAAATTGACAGCGATCCAAACTTGGCAAATGATTCAAGAAGGACTGATGGTTTGGTAGCTCCTGGGGATGTTCGTTTTCTTGATATCAATGGTGATGGAAAGGTTACTGAAGCTGACCGTACTAATATTGGTAGCCCTCATGCTAAGATGGTATATGGTTTCAATACTGATTTTAATTACAAAAGCTTCGATCTTTCATTATTCTTCTTAGGATCTCAAGGGGTGAAAATTTTCAATGCTGACAGAATGCAGGGTATTGATCCAACCGCTCCGTTCAATATGTATGCAGAAACTGCTAACCGTTGGACTGGTTCCGGAACGAGCAACACTATCCCTAGAATGACTAATAGAAAAAATAACATCAACCATAGAACATCTGATATGTTTATCGAAGATGGAAGTTTTTTACGTTTGAAGAACATTTCTCTTGGTTATACGTTTAACGAAAGTGTAACTAAGCGCTTGGGTATTGGTCGTACTCGTTTTTATGTAAGTGGACAAAACGTATTGACTTTTACCAAATATTCTGGGTTAGATCCAGAGCTTGGTTATGTTGATGGCAATAAACAACTTAATGTTGATTATGCTCAATATCCACAAGCGCGTACGTTTACTTTAGGCCTTAATGTTAGTTTCTAAACGATTAAAGATTAAAACATGAAAAATTTGAATTTTTACAAAGGACTTTTTCTACTGTTGACCATCACTATGGTGGGATGTAAGAAAGATTTGTTGGAGTCAACTCCTTACTCACAAGCAACATCTAGCACATTTTGGAGAAACGCGACTGATGCAGTTTCTGCTTCTAATGCACTTTATTCATTACTTGGTGATGAAAACCTTTTCCCACACACTGAGCAAACTTGGGACATTTGTTCTGATGACCAGTGGAGAGCAGGGGATCATGGTGAAGATCAAGCAATTGAAGAATTTACGTTCGATGCTAGTAATCCACAATTAGGGTTTGCTTGGTCTATTAAATATGAAATTATTTCTAGAGCAAATGCAATCTTGATTAATGTTCCTAAAATTGAAATGGATAAAACTCTCCAAGACAGAATTTTGGGCGAGGCTTATTTCTTGAGGGGCCTAATGTATTGGCAGTTCTATAAAATTTATGGACAAGTGCCTGTAATTACTGAACAGAATGTAATTGAAAATGCTTACAACGTACCTAAGGCTACGATGGAAGAAATTGAAAGCAGAATTGAAACTGACCTTAAAATGGCTGGTGATTTATTGCTTGCAACAAATGATGGTGCAAATATTGGGAGAGCTACAAAAGGAGCTGCATGGGGTTATTTAGCTAAGTTATACTTGTATAAAGAAGATTTCACTAAGGCTATTGAATATGGTAACAAAGTAATCTCTGGACCTTACCCATTAGCTAGCAATTATGGAGATAATTTTGAAGCAGCAACTGATAACAATCCTGAAATGTTATTTGCTATTCAACGTATTCAAGGTTGGACAGAAGACAACTATTGTTCTTGGTATTATGCACCAAGACCTTGGGATGGATGGGGTTTTCAAGAACCTACTGATGATCTAGTTGCAGAATTTGAACCAGGCGATCCAAGGTTGGGATATTCCGTCGCAATCGTTGGAGATATGATTGAGGGAGGCCCTGGTGGTGTACCTCGTGAGTATACAGCAGGTTTAAATAATACTGGCCACTATTTTAAAAAATATGCAAAGTGGAGAGCTGATGGTAGCGGTGTTAATATGGACTTAGATGTTCCAATGCTTAGAAGTTCAGAAACTTACCTTGTAGTAGCTGAAGCTAAGATTAGGTCTGGCCAATCAGGTGATGCAGAAATTAATGCAGTGCGTGACCGTGCTGGTGTTGCTCCAATTAGTGGTGCAGATATAAATGATTTGATTCATGAAAGAAGGGTAGAACTTGCAGGTGAGAATGAGCGTCATGCAGATCTAATCCGTTGGGATAAAGCTAATATTGTTGACATTGTTGCATTATATGCACAAGACAGAGGACAATGGAAGCGCCCAAGGACATTTACCCGTCCTAGGAACTATTATTTCCCAATACCACAACGTCAAATTGACTTGAGTAATGGAGTGTTGGTTCAAAATCCTAATTATCAGTAAATAGAATCGACTCAATATTTATAACCGGTATCTTTACTTTACCTCAGCGTAAATGAAGATGCCGGTTTTTTAATTAATAAAACTTGTTAATGTCAACCAAAAAAATCTCTTGTATATCCGTATTTTTCTTTCTTGCTTTCATAAGCTTTTCATGTAATTCCGGTGTCGACCAAAAAAAGTTACACGGAGCTTGGAGAATAGATTCTTTGTATGATTTCTACAATGGGTTTACCTATATGAATAGAAATCCCCAACCAGCAGAGGTGCACGTTTACAAAGGAGAGCATACCATGCTTAGAAGAGGAATGGGTCATGAGAGGCCATATTATTATTCCATTGAAGACAAGCAATTAATGATAAGTGATACGGTTGGTGCTCCAGCATCTCCATATATTATTTTAAGGCTAGATTCTAATCAGCTTGTTCTTAAAAAAGAGAGTGAACCCATATTCCCGGGTGAAAAGCAAGAGAGGTATGTGATTCGTTATTTCACAAGAATTCCATTGGACTCATTAAAATAGTATGGTCCTTTTTACTCCTTGGTAGTTATACATTTCTACAGCGGTTGCTGATTTTGGAACTTGAATATATCGGCCTGAACTAGACAGATATCCTGAACCATAGTAGATTTCTCTTTTTATAGTTGCCCCATTTTCGAGCTTAATGATTGCAAATGCATCAGTTGAGCTCGCTCGTATAATTTTTTCATCTTGTTTTTTCTTAACACTGAAAGTCAAAAGTTGATCGTTGTTTTGTGTAGCAATTAGTAAACGTGAATTGTCATGCGTTAATAGTTCAACGAGACCCTTTCCATCGCCTTTTACATTAAATTGACTTGTTGTTTTTGTAAAATTTCCTTTTCCATTTCCTTTCAGCATGAGTCCATTGAATGCATCATACCGACCATTGATCACTTCAGCACTGAAGTCATTCCCAATCAGTAGGAGATCATCATTACCATCATCATCATAATCATTTATTAAAGAACCAAACACTGGAGCAAACTGTGCTTCACGTTGAAGCGGATTAATTTCCCATGCCGCATTACCATGATTGATTACCAGAGATGTCTGCATGGTATTCGCCGTAAATGAACTTGCCTCTTTTAATTTATCTTCTGAAAAAATATCGTGAAGTGTTGCATTTGCATAGTCGTTATATAGAAGGAATTTTTTTCTGAGTCCAGGTAATTGTTGCATAAGATCATCTCTAGGGTGAATTGGATATGTTTTACCATCCTTTGTATAGGTGATGATCGCATTGTTATTTCCATTACCACTAAAGTCATTTACATAAATTTGAAGTGGATTTTCTGCTGATGTTGTATAGCGGCTATTCAGTCCATGATTACCTACCAGATAATCAATGTATCCATCATGATTGATGTCAGCCGCTTGAATGCTATTCCACCATCCAATGCTATTTGTTAACCCAAGTTCATTTGTACTATTTTGAAACGATTTTCTATGGTTAATAAACACAGTGATTGGCATCCACTCACCCACTACGATAAGATCGGGTAAGTTATCATTGTTTACATCAGACCATACTGCAGCGTTCACCATTCCTATATGGTTTAGTCCTGGAGCTATCTTAGTTGTTATGTCGATGAATCTACCTCCACTATTTTCAAGCAACTGACTTGTTCCTCCTTCAGGATAATGTTGTGGCTTTATTTTTCCACCAACAAAAAGATCAAGGTCTCCATCGGCATCAAAGTCAGAAGCTGTAACACATGACCCACTAGTAAAATTTCTTGGTAATGCTTGTCTGTCGATTGTAAAATTCCCTTTTCCATCATTGAAATATAATCGATCTTGGTAATACATTGATGCATCGGCAAATTCGTTTCCTCCGCTTACTACGTATAAATCAAGGTCATTATCATTGTCTGCATCAAACAATAACGAACCCATATCCTCTTCGTATTTTTTTCCTAAATCAAGTTGACGAGAAGTGAATTTTCCATTCGCCTGTTGGGAAAATAATTCACCTGATTGGTTGTAAGCGCCTCCAATAAAAAAATCATCGAGCTTATCTCCATTCATATCCCCTACGGCAATGCCAGGACCAGCCATTGAAAATTTGTGTGGAAGAAGTGGTTGAATATTGAAATCAGTGTAAGGAGTTTCTTTGTGTAAAAAATTGATTCCTAGATTAGCTGCATTAGCTATCCAGTCAGATTCTATCTTTTTATTTGGGGTAGATTCAAGTTTACTGTCTGTGTAATTAATTTTTAATAGCTGATTGGCTTTTACATTAGTAAGGTGTTGAATTTGTCCAGTTGGCCAGGTAATTAAAATTGAGTCAACTTGTTTTGCTTTTCCAAGCCCAAAATGAATTTCATCTTGCATACTGGATTGATAGCCATGAATAGTTTGATGTTCTTGAAATGAATTCAATCCATTTGCATAAAGATTAATTTTAGCACCATACCCATTTTTATTTCCAGTTGGACCATTTAGGCTAATGCTTAAAAAATTATTATGATAGATGCTGTCTGTATTGTTTTTATATACAAATGCTGGAATGCCCGTATTGGTTACAATCATATCTAGGTCACCATCATTATCTAAGTCAGCATAGGCTGCCCCGGTTGAATAGGAGTTTTGTGTGAATCCCCAATTTTTTGATACGTCTTCAAACTCACCGTTTTTTTTATTTCGGAAAATAAAATTGTTGAGAAAGGCACCATCAAGTTTTTGTAGTGCAGCATAAATTTTTGATCCTCCCCCCTGCTGTTGATTTTGTTGCATATACTCTTGCGCACGGTAGTTTATGAAGTCGCGGTTCGTAATATCTCTCGGATAGCCATTTGTGATGATTAAGTCTCTCCATCCA
>CAMCBE010000082.1 GCA_945872805.1 Chitinophaga pinensis
AGTATCTCCTCTTACAGGAAAAACCACCATGTCGGTCACTGTAATTGAAACGGAAAACAAAGCACATAATGTAGTCCCATCAATATGCAAATACACTATTGATATAAGAGTAAACGAACTCTATACATTTGAAGAAATTCTAGACCAACTTCACAGCACGTTAAAAAGTGAATTAACGCCAAGGAGCTTCAGACTGAAATCAAATATGATTTCTCTTGATCATCCAATTGTAAAAGCTGGAACCAAACTTGGTAAAACCTACTATGGTTCACCAACTACATCAGACAAAGCGTTAATGAATTTCCCTGCATTAAAAATCGGACCAGGAGATTCTGCACGAAGCCATACCGCGAATGAATATATTTATATCAATGAGATAGAAGAAGGCATCAAAGGATATATTCAATTATTAGAAGAAACGGCATCCATTTGCTAAATGTATTTGGATTAAAAAAATTATTATGAAACTCTGGAGCAAAGAAAAAACATCGACAGCTGAAATGATTGAACAGTTTACTGTTGGTCATGACCGTGATTTTGACATCCTCATGGCTAAATTCGATGTATTAGGCTCTATTGCACATGTTACCATGCTAGGTGAAAATGGAATGATGGAACCTGTGCACGCACAACAGGCCGTTGAAGGACTTAAAACCATACTCTCAGAGATTGAATCAGGTGAATTTAGTATAGATCCCGCTTCCGAAGACATTCACTCTCAAGTAGAATGGATGCTTACTCAGCGAATCGGAGAGGCAGGAAAAATGATACATAGCGGAAGAAGCAGAAATGATCAAGTGGCAGTTGACATAAAATTATTTTTACGCGCTAGTCTTTTTGAACTCAAACAAGAAATTGTACAACTATTTGACCTTCTTATTGAGAAAAGCGAGAAACACAAAAACACGTTAATCCCAGGCTATACCCATTTACAAATTGCCATGCCATCTTCTATCGGACTCTGGCTTGGTGCTTACGCTGAAAGCCTAGTTGACGACATGGAATTTTTAGCCACAGCATGGAACATCACCAACAAAAATCCACTTGGTAGTGGTGCCGGATACGGATCATCATTCCCTCTAAACAGGAAACGCACTACAACATTATTAAAATTCAAAACACTTAACTACAATTCTATATATGCTCAAATGAGTAGAGGCAAGACAGAGAAATTGGTTTCAACGGCCATTGCATCAGTCGCTTCAACACTAGGTAGGCTATCTATGGATTGTTGCTTATTCATGAATCAAAATTTTGGCTTCATCCACTTTCCTGATGAACTTACCACGGGTAGTAGCATCATGCCGCACAAAAAAAATCCAGATGTGTTTGAACTGGTAAGAGGAAAGTGCAGCCGAATTCAAGCTGTTCCAAACGAACTAAGCTTACTCATCAACAATCTTCCTTCAGGTTACCACAGGGAGATGCAACTAACAAAGGAAATATTATTTCCTGCCATGGCAGAATTAAGTTCATGCATTCAAGTACTTAAACTCATGTTTGAATCACTTTCCGTAAGAGAAAATATACTCCAGGATGAAAAATACAAATACCTATTCAGCGTTGAAGCGCTCAATGAATTGGTAAATCAAGGTATCCCATTCAGAGATGCTTATGCTCAAATAGGTAATCAAATTGATAAAGGTGAATTCAACTACGATACAACCAAACCGCTCAAACATACACATGAGGGAAGTATCAGCAATTTGTGCAATGATGAGATAAGAAAAGAAATGAATCAGGTTGCTGCGCGTGTTGAGTATCCTTAAATGGGTTGGGAGTTCGAGGTTAGGGGTTGGACGCTGAACGCTTCGCGCGCTTGACGCTTGACGCTTGACGCTGGACGCTGTTTCACTCCTGCCTATTGCCTATTCCCTATTGCCTCACTCTGTGTTGGGAGTTCGAGGTTAGGGGTTGGACGCTGGACGCTATGTGGGTTGGAAGTTCGGGGTTAGGGGTTTTTCGCTGGACGCTTAGCGCTTAACGCTCTCACTATTGCCTATTCCCTATTGTCTCGTGCCTCCCCTAGTGCCTCCACCTAAACGTCTTCACCAAATGCTTCATATCCACATCTAAAAAATCACTCACCATAGATAATGAATCTGCATTGGGTGCGGCATCGAAATACAAAGCCCCACGTAGAAAATGGTTGGTCGTGTCGGTGATATAAAATTGACGGGGTGTTGCTGCATTGCCAGCAACATAAAAATAAACACCCGTTGATCCATACTCGGACACAAAAGATGAATCAACAATACCACTCGCCTTAACAGTATGCTTATAGGTCAACTTATATGACTCTTCCCGTAGTCCTTCAAATGTATTTTTCACCAATGAGTCTTTGTAGCCAGATGATGTTTTTACTTTATAAACAGAATTAGCATTGATCTGTTTATAGCTAATGTAAATGCGGCCATTAAATTTTTCAAAATTAACATTAATCCAATATGGATTTGATCCTTCGCTATCGCCTTCTTTTGAAATAGTTGCATAGACGGGGTACTCAAAAGAATATGGAAAATATTTTTCATCAAATGTTTTATAAGCATGCTGGGGTAGTTCAATAGCATAATACGCCCTCGGCTTAGGCGTAAAATCACTATTACAAGAAATAGCTACCCCCACAATAAAAATCAAAATACTATGCTTCATACATTTTGTCATCATATATTATTGCAAGTGAGGAGCAATTGAAATCTTTACTTTTGAAATGCGATTTTGTGCAGCCTCTAAAATAGTAAAGGTGAAATCCTGTGCTATCAATTCCTGGCCAACATTTGGAAATTTACCCGCAAGCTCAAGAACCAATCCTGCAATTGTTTCGCTATCTCCTCGGATGGCATCAAAAATTTTATTAGGCATCTTCATGATTTTGCACGCTTCATTAATCATAAGCTTTCCTTCAAAAATAAAATTGAAATCATCTATCCGAATATTAACTGAATCTTCCTCATCATACTCATCTCGAATTTCCCCAACAATCTCCTCAAGAATATCCTCCATTGTAATTATCCCCTCTGTGCCACCAAACTCATCTACTACAACTGCGAAATGAATCCTATTGGCTTGAAATGACTTCAGCAAATCTTCAACCAACATTTGCTCATGAATAAAAAACGGAGGACGAATAAGTTGCTTCCAATCAAAATCATCGCTATGGTCAAGGTAAGGAAGCAGATCCTTAGAATGAATCATGCCAATGATGCTATCTAAACTTCCATTAATTACTGGAAATCGAGAATATTGTTGTTCTGCGACCCTAGTCTTAAGTTCAGCAAATGAAATACTAGATTCTATGCCCTGCACATCAAGTCGACTTCTCATTGCACGACGCACAGTAATATTTCCAAATTGCGCAATTCCTTTCAGTATGTTTTTTTCCTCTTCAGAAGTATATACTGCTGAATTTGAATTCATCGCTTCATCAATTTGCTCTAATCTCGTATTAACGTCATTATCAATTCCCAATGCGCGCTCTAATCGTTCTGTCATGCTAGCAAACCAACTGCCTGGCCGTTTAAAAAGCCAAAAATTTCCATACACAAATGTTGATGAATAAAAAGCAAAGCGAATGGGGTTGTTGGCTGCCCAAACTTTTGGCAAAAGCTCTCCAAATAATAACAGAATAAAGATTGAAATAATCATGCGAAGTATAAAAAGCAAGGGCCCAGTGATTAACGGAAAATATTCATCGCGTAACAGATAACTACAAAGAAGTATGATCAATAAGCGAAATACCATATTACCCACCAACATAGACGATATGAGGAGTTGCGGCTTCTGAAGTAAAGTAAGAATACGATTTGAACCTGGGTATTTTTTGGCACGCAGTGTTTTAAGGTCCTTGTGCCCAATTGAAAAAAAAGCAATCTCAGCACCAGAATTCATAAATAGCATAAATAATGCTACCAATAATAAAATCATTAGTACTACTATAGATGACTGTGGTAAAGTAGCCATTAAAAAACTAGATGAATTATACAGAAACTTGTAATACATAGTTTGAAGTAGCTAGCCTTGTAGAATAAATAGGCAATGTATTTAAAGATTAAAATTAATGAAATAAGCATCAATCCCCGAATAACCTATTATTGAATCTTGGATTCAAGATACCGCGTAATCATTCTTGGGAAGGGAAGTTGATCAAATTGGCTACGCGAAACCCAATGATAGCCTTCAAGCAGAATGGTAGATTTTACAACCTGATGAACAAAACGACAATGAATACGCTGATGACTTAATACATGAATCATTTCATCAGATACATTAAGTTTGATTGCAGGAAATTCTTTCTTGGTTAGTCCCCAATAGCTGGGTTGCGTAATCTCAACCTCCGATTGCACCTGTTCAGATTCGATAAGGATAAATTCATACAGATCTTGCCAGATATCCTTCTGTGTTCGTTGACGCACATAAAATCCATCAGCATGTTCCAATACTAAATAATAAAACCAACGGTTGCGGGAAGCCTTTTTCGGGGATTTAAGAGGATAGAAAGATTGCTTATTTTCTTTCAATGCTATGCATCGACCTGCAAAAGGACAATCGGAGCATATGGGTTGCTTAGGCTTACAGACCGTAGCACCAAAGTCCATAATCGCTTGGTTGTACAAACCTGGATGGGAGATATCAATAAGTTCTTGTGCGAGTTTATCTAGCTTTTCTCTGCCTAATCGCTGATCAATTGGCTCAGCCACACCAAATACCCTAGTCAGCACCCTTAATACATTTCCATCCACAACCGCGTAGGGCAAGTCAAAGGCGAAAGATCCAATCGCAGCGGCAGTATACCCTCCAACCCCTTTTAATTGCTTTAAGCCCTCTAGGGTAGTGGGGAAAGCCCCTGACAACTGTTCACTGATGAACCTTGCAGTTTGGATCAAGTTTCTGCAGCGAGAATAATAGCCAAGCCCTTCCCATAACTTAAAGACCACATCATCAGGGGCTTTAGCTAAATCATGGATTGTTGGAAATCGGGTTACAAATTGCTGAAAATAGGCTGTCCCCTGCTCTACTCGGGTCTGTTGAAGAATAATTTCGCTCAACCAAATCCGATAAGGGTCTTTTTCACCCTTCCATGGCATAATTCGGTCATTTTTAACTTTATTCCAGTTCAATAAAGCGACAAAAAACCATGCTTTTTGTTGTTTTTCAGGCACTTATAAAATATTTTTTTGGTAAAACGTTGAAAATTATGCAATTTTATAAGGGTTCAATTCGTTCAAGAGAAAACATAGAGATAAAAATGTAACTCTTTTACGGTCTATGGCAAAATTAGTTGAATGCCAGGTCCTAAACAATTGAAAAAGAACAACAATGAGAAAAGCAGATCTAATTAACAGAATTGCCGAAAAAACAAACATCCCTAAAGTGGACGTTCTAGTTACCTTAGAAACGATGTTTAAAGAAATCAAATCTACACTTTCACTGGGTGAAAACATCTATGTAAGGGGCTTTGGAAGCTTTATAACCAAAAAAAGAGCCGCTAAAATCGGAAGGAACATTAAAAGAAATACTGCAGTTCAAATTCCAGCACACTTCATTCCGGCGTTCAAACCTGCCAAAGAATTCATGCTGGAAGTAAAAAAACTTGAAATTGATACAGTAATTAAGCAGGAAGGTGATGATGAAATGGCTTGATGCCGTAACTTTGCTGCCTAAATTAATTACATGTTGAAAAAACAGCAATGGATTGCAGTTGCTATTGGAGCAGTGCTGCTGTTTGGAATTTACACCTTTGGGAAATTTACCCCTTCTCACGAAGATCATGCCGAACATGCTGGTCCAGATGAAGCTAAGTCCTTCGAGATCAATGCATTCATCAACGGACTAAAAAAAGACCTTAGCCCCACACAGTCAGCTTATCTCACTACACTTGAGGATGCGTTAACTCGAGGCGACTTGGTTAAACAACGCATTGATAACTTTCATGCCCTATCAGACTTCTGGAGAGATAGCGCAAAAAGCTACCTTCCATTCATCTATTATACGGCCGAAAAGGCTAAGTTGGAAAATTCTGAAAAAAACCTCAACTTTGCCGCCCACTCAATGCTGGAAGAGCTGCGGGGAATATCTGATGAAGAGCTAAAAACATGGATGGCAAATCAAGCCAACGACTTGTTCAATCGCTCTCTCAAAATCAACCCGAATAACGATTCAACCATCATAGGGCTAGGTAGCACCTACTTCTTCGGCGTTTCAGGATCTCCCATGGAAGGAATACTAAAGATCAGGGCTATTTCAGAAAAAGAACCCAACAATGTTTTTGCTCAGTTCATGCTGGGTTATGGCGGGTTGGTATCAGGACAAACAGAAAAAGCAGCTGAGCGGTTCAAGAAAGTAATCAAGTTGGATCCAACCAATACAGAAGTTATTTTTTTACTCGCCGAATTGTATGAAAAATCGGGTGATAAAAAGTCGGCTATTGAATGGTATCAGAAGGGATTGAAGGACGTGAAGAACCCAGAGCTGATCAATGCATTGAATGAAAAAATTGCCTCGTTAAAATAATTAATAACAATCTAAATAACTGACTATGCCTTGCGGTAAAAAAAGAAAACGTCATAAGATAGCAACACATAAACGCAAAAAGAGGTTGAGAAAGAACCGTCATAAGAAAAGAAAATAGTATTTAGTTCTTTTGATTTTTACATTAGACACGTATATAGGCGCATGACAGTTACCTAAATTAGCTGTCATGCATCCTTTTAAGTGTACACCTCTTATCTTTCCAATTGAACAAGGAACTTGTCATAAACGCATCTGTACAGGGCGTTGAGATTGCCCTGCTAGAAGACAAAAAACTGGCTGAACTTCATAATGAAAAAATTGATGCCAGTTTTGCTGTGGGTGACCTCTATTTGGGTAAGGTCAAGAAACTAATCCCAGGGCTTAACGCCGCTTTCGTTGATGTTGGATTTGAGAAAGATGCTTTCCTGCATTATACTGACTTAAGTCCGTTCTGCAAATCACTCTTGAAGTTTACACAAATTTCAATCAATACCCCTGTCCAAAGTCAGCGAGACTTTTCTCATTTTACCGTTGAGCCGGAGATTGTTAAGACAGGAAAAATCAATGAAGTCTTAGGACAAAAACCGAATGTACTGGTTCAGATTTTAAAAGAACCGATTGCAGCAAAAGGTCCGAGACTAAGTTGTGAAATCTCCCTACCAGGAAGATTTGTTGTGATTACGCCATTCAATGATATCATCGCGGTTTCACGCAAGATTCATTCTTCAGAGGAGCGTAAACGACTTCAAAAAATTATTGAAGCGATCAAGCCAAAAAACTTTGGTGTTATTGTAAGAACGGCTGCTGAAGGAAAAAATACGGCGGAACTCCATGAAGATTTAAATTCACTGTTCAGCAAGTGGAGGAATATACAAGAAAACTTAAGTGGCGCAGTACCTCCTCATAAAGTAATGAGTGAGCAAACTAAAACAACGAGTATACTCAGGGATTTATTAAATGCCGACTTTAATAGAATTGTGGTGAACGACAAACAGATATATGATGATGCAAAGTCATATATCCAGCGCATAGCTCCCGATAAAGCTGATATAGTGCAACTCTATAGCAGTACTGCTCCAATTTTTGATCATTTTGGTATTACGAAACAAGTAAAAGGAGCCTTTGGTAAAACAGTTAACTTACCTAGTGGCGCCTATTTAATAATAGAACATACAGAAGCGTTGCATGTTGTAGACGTAAATAGCGGTTATAAAAGTGTTAGCAACAACCAGGAAGAGAATGCGCTTCAAACTAATTTAGAGGCCGCTGAAGAGATTGCTAGGCAGCTTAGGCTTCGTGATATTGGTGGTATTATTGTCGTTGACTTCATCGACATGAAACTTCCAGAAAATAAAAAGAAGTTAAATGAGGCCATGGAGGAATTCATGAAAGCCGATAGGGCTAAGCATGCAGTTCTTGCCATTACAAAATTCGGTTTGATGCAGTTGACAAGACAACGCATGAAGCCTGAGATGAACATCAATACGCAGGAGCAGTGCCCATCTTGTCAAGGAACGGGTAAAATATCTTCTGCATTGGTCCTTGAGGATGAAATCGAAAAAAACATCAGTTACTTAAGTGAGCAGAAGCATAAATCGCTCAACATAACAGTCCA
>CAMCBE010000083.1 GCA_945872805.1 Chitinophaga pinensis
ATATGGCTTTATGTTGCCCTGCTTTTTCAGAAATTCCGGTGATATTTTTTTCAAGTGCGGGGAATAATATTTTTTTGATAAGTGTAGTTTTTCCGCTGCCACTAACACCACTTACAACAGTCAATATGCCTAGTGGAAATTCAACATCAATATGTTGAAGATTGTTTTCCGAGGCGCCAAGCACTTGTATGGATTGCGCCCATTTCCTTACTTCTTTGGGAGGTTCAATTTTTTCGTCACCTCTCAAGTAAGCGCCGGTTAAACTTCGGGGTGACTTTATTAATTCATCATAATTACCTGCTGCTACTACTTCACCTCCGAGGTGACTAGCAAATGGCCCCATATCAATAATATAGTCAGACTCTCTCATGATTTGCTCATCATGTTCAACCACTACAACTGTATTACCAAGATCGCGTAAGTTTTTCAATACCTTAATCAATCGTTCCGTGTCACGACTATGCAATCCGATGGATGGTTCGTCAAGAATATACAGAGAGTTCGTCAAGTTACTGCCTAAACAACGGGTAAGTTGTATTCGTTGACTTTCACCTCCGCTAAGGCTATTGGCCAATCGATCTAGTGTAAGGTATCCAAGTCCAACGTCAAGCATGGTATCTAAGCGTTGTGAGAGTTCCAGCATGATTCTTTTTGCCACTGCTGTTTTGTATGAGCTCAGTTTTAAATTATTGAGCCAGTCTGCCAAGTCTCTAACTGGCATTCTACAAAGTTCTCCTATATGAAGGCCATTTATCTTTATATACAGGGCCTCTTGCCTTAGCCTATAGCCCTGACAGTCGTGGCAAATTGTTCTACCCCTATATCTTGAGAGCATGACCCTAAACTGAACTTTATATAGATTCTCTTGAACTTCTTTAAAGAAATCATTAATTCCATGTGCATGTTTATTCCCTTTCCAGAGAACATCTTTTTCAACTGTGCTGAGTTCTGAATATGGTCGATGAATAGGAAAGTCGAAGTGCTTTGCTCCTTTTATGAATTGTTCCCTCCACCAATTCATTTTTTCTCCTTTCCAAGGTGCAATGGCCCCATCAAAAATGCTAAGTCGTTGGTCTGGCACTACAAGATCTGTATCAATTCCAAGCACTTGAGAATATCCTTCACAGGTTGGGCATGCCCCATATGGGTTATTGAATGAAAATAAATTGGGTACAGGTTCTTCAAATTTGATGCCATCTAACTCAAACTTATTTGAATACCTGATTGGGGATTCATCATTGCGCTTCAAATACAAAATGCCTTCGCCTTCATAAAAAGCAAGAGACAATGAATCCAAGATTCTATTTTCTTCTTCCTCTTCAAAAGTTTTAACTACAAATCGATCTATTAGCAAATATGTTTCTTGATTTGGCTTCCATTTCTTTTGATTAATTAAATCTTCAATCTGCAGTATTTCATTTTTGTCATCTAAGAAAAGCCTTGAAAATCCTTTTTGCATTAATATGCCTAGCTCTTCTTCTACTTTTCTATTTTTAGAAATGATAAATGGAACAAGTAAATATATTTTATCTGTATTATGGAAGGTCCGAATGCTTTTTAATACATCTGTCGTATCATCTTTTTTTACTTGCTTGCCAGAGATGGGGGATATAGTTGTACCTACTCTTGCATATAGAAGTTTTAGGTAATCATAAATTTCAGTCATACTACCTACGGTGGATCGAGGTGTTCGTGAAACAACTTTTTGTTCAATCGCAACAGCAGGACAAAGTCCAGAAATATAATCAACATCAGGCTTGTCAAGACGCATTAAAAATTGCCTTGCATAAGCGCTTAAACTCTCTGCATACCTTCTTTGACCCTCTGCAAACAGGGTATCGATGGTCAATGATGATTTTCCGGAACCGGAAACTCCCGTAACTACAATGAGTTTATTCCTAGGTATTTCTACGTTTACGTTTCGTAGATTATGCATCCGCGCTCCATGAATGTAAATGGAGTCCAGCGGTGTGATTTTTTTTGCAGATGTATTGTTTTCCTTTACATGCTTGACTTTTGGCATAATGATTTTACAAAGATACTGTGAAACTGCTTAATGGTAAATACGTAGTTTTCCTCTGCCCTTAACATAGTGTTGACATTTATACGCTTAAGGGGCCTACAACAAAATACGTATTTGCTAAAAATACTTTCTTAAAAATTTTGTGCAATTTTCAATTAGTCTAGTTTTGACATACGGTATTGCTGAAATGAATGAGTAGATAACATTATCAATACCATTAAATGTATTAACTATATTAACTTTAAAATCTTAAATGTATTTTCGTTCTCCAGCAGTAGCATTGCAATACCCATTTTATCGACACCAACCAATCCAAATCCAAAAAACCATTCAAATGAAATCCATTACAACCCTAACTGACCAGCAGCTGATTCAGCTCTTTATCAACGGAAATTCCGAATCATTGGAAGAGTTGATAAAAAGACACAAAGACAGAATATTTACGTCTATTGTATTGCTTGTAAAAGACAAGAATCTTGCGGAAGATATTTTCCAAGATGCCTTTATAAGAATAATAGACACGTTACGTACCGGAAACTACACTGACGAAGGTAAATTTCTACCATGGGCATTGAGAATCGCACATAATCTTTGTGTTGATCACTTCAGAAAAGTAAAGCGTTCTCCTCTTGTTCAAAACAATAATGAAGATTTTGACATTTTTGAAACCATTAATGTGTCTGCAAGATGGCATCGATGGTAAAATAATGAAGTCACAGAGCCATGCAAAGGTTCGCCAGATGCTTGATATGTTGCCTGAAGACCAAAGGGAAGTGATTGTAATGAGACATTTTGCTAATCTCAGCTTCAAGGAAATTTCTGAAAAAACCAATTGTAGCATTAATACTGCTTTAGGAAGAATGCGCTATGGTTTGATTAACCTTCGCAAGATGATGGTTGATCACCAAGTTGCCTTATAAATTAAGGAATGATTTTAGATATGATGAGGGGCAGTTTCTGCCCCTTTTTTTATTTAGCCCTTTTCAGATCTTTGAATGCATCAATTCCACATTGTAACCATGCAGCATATTCGATAGAATTTGGGGTATATCCAATAGGCGTAGTAAGAAGTTGCTCATTCGGTGATACAAGAGCATACAGGGGTTGTGAACTGGCATTAAAGTTTTCAGTCTCAAATACACCCCATTTATCGCCCACTGTAGTGATGCGGATGGTTGTTCCAGATTTTGTTGTGTAATTCGATTGTTGATCAGCTGGTAATACGCGCTTATCGTCTACATAAAGCGATACTAGAATGAATTTTTCCATAACCTTTCTTACTTCTGGCTTTATCCAAACATTTTCTTCCATTTTTCGACAATTAACACAGGCCCAACCGGTAAAGTCAATCAATATAGGTTTATTGAGTTTTTGGGAAAGTGCTAATGCCTCATTGTAATCTTTTAAGGGTTCTTCGCAATTTATAGGAGTCTCATATATACTATAGCACGCTGGAGGAGGGAAACCACTTACAATATTCAGGTTAGACCATTTTGTATTGGTTATTCCAGGTAGGAGATAGAGTGTAAATAATAGGACTAGTAAACCGAGTATTTTTCGTGCTGGGTGAATTTTTTCAGACTTGGATTCATGTGGAAAATGTATCAAGCCGATTAGATACAGAAACAATGCGATGAAAATGATGATCCATACCCCAAAGAATATTTCTCTTTTTAAAATCGACCAATGTGCTACTAGATCTGCGTTTGATAAAAACTTCAGGGCTAATGCTAATTCAATAAAACCTAAAACGACTTTCACCGTATTTAGCCAACCTCCACTTTTAGGAAGTGAGTTCAGCCAATGTGGGAAAAGGGCAAATAATCCAAAGGGAAGTCCTAGGGCCAAACCAAATCCCGCAAGTCCCGCTGTGAGTGGCCAAGCCCCTTCTGTGGCGGTGCCAACAAGCAAGGTGCCAAGAATAGGGCCTGTACATGAAAAGGAAACTATAGCCAACGTAAGGGCCATGAAGAATACTCCAGCGATACCAGACCCTTGTTTGGCATTTGTAGAGTTTGCAAGCCCACCCGGTAAGGTTATTTCATAAAATCCAAAAAAGGATATGGCGAAAAAGATAAAAATGGCAAAGAAGGCAACATTGAGGTAAACGTTGGTCGCAATATCATTATAAATGGTGGGGCTTACATTTCCTATTAAGTGAAATGGTATGCTGAATGCGGAGTAAATTAAAAAGATGAAAAAGCCATAAAGTATAGCAAGTTTCTTTCCCGAACCCTTATGGCTGCTGTGTTTTGTAAAAAATGAGACGGTTAATGGAACCATCGGGAAGACACATGGGGTAATCAGCGCAACGAGTCCTCCAAGTATACCTAATAGAAAAATACCCCATAAACTACTTTGTTTTTCCTCATGTGTTGCTCCGCAATTGCGCACTGGTTTTGAGGGGTCTAATCCTTGGATTAACATTCTAGAAGCATTGCTTTTCCCTCCCAAAAGGGGTATGGTGAATTTTTCTACTTCTCCAGGATAAAATGAATCTCCCTTTCCATAAGTAAAACTGAGGCTAGTTTGTATATCTCCCGGAACTATGTTAGTAAACTCAATGGTAGCTTCAAATCTAACCTTGTCTTTATATACCTCAAATTGTTGCTGGTCGAAAATATCACTTTTAATTTTTTCTGAAATACCACTAGCCGTTAATTTCTCGGTAATCTGAATGGACGAATCTGATAGAGTGAGTGTGGTGGCATCAAGGCCTTCAAAGTTTGATAAGGGGGAATAAATTTCCCAATGATCATCGTTGTTGGTTTCAAACACCAACTTATATTTATTAGTTGAAATTTTCTCGGATCTAGCATTCCAGTGAAGGCTACTTTGGCCCTGACCCAATAAAGACAAAGTAAGCAACAAGGCTAGGGCTAGGGCTTTGTATTTTAGCATGAGGAGTATTGTATAGGATTATCCTCCTATGGGTATTTTAAAATTAAACTCTGATGTTGGTAGGCAAAGTTGATCGTTACATACCGTGAATTCTACTTTTCCATTCAGGTTTGTTTTAGCCTTGGTTTTTGTATTGATCACCTGAATGAATGTTACTGTTTTTTCATAAAAATGTACATTACCTGGCCAAGCCTCTTCCCATTTCGTGATTTTCTTTCCCTGCTCAATAAGCTTCCCATCCATTTTCAATAATGGATTGGGTAAATAGGTTATTACAGTTGGAGCAGGTCCCTCAACAGTTTGCTCCTGGGCATACAAGTGGTAGTTACCTGAAATGGTAGCGGTGAGTCGTACTTCATATTTTTTATCTCCCAGTTTTTTAGCAGCAGTTGTCCAGCTTACTTGTTTAGCTGAGCCAAACTGCGCAAAGCTTCCTTCGGTTATGCCGAGGAAAAGTAGGCAAAATAGAATGTTGATTTTATACATGATTATATTTTACGACAGAATGGCTTCTTTTAGTTGACTTAAGAATAAGCTTTGAAAAACTGTTTTGCCGTCAGTGTTATGTAGCTTTTCTGAACAAGCTCTTTCAGGATGGGGCATCATTCCAAATACAGTTCTTTCTTTATTGCAAATCCCTGCTATATTATAGGCAGCTCCATTTGGATTAGCTTCTGGTGTGATGGCTCCATCCGCATCACAGTAGCGATAAATTACTTGGTTATTTTGAATAAGTGTTTGCAGTGTTTTATCATCTGCGTGAAAACGTCCTTCTCCATGTGCAATAGGAATCATGAGAGGCTTTTTTTCTTCTCCTGTAATAAAGACATTCTTGCAGATAAATTGTTGATTCGCATTTTTCAACAGCACACCAGGTAGCAATCCTGACTCACATAAAATCTGAAAACCATTGCATACGCCGAATACTTTGCCACCTCGCTGAGCAAATGCTATTGTTTGTTGCATCATCGGACTAAACCTGGCGATTGCACCACATCTGAGATAATCGCCAAAAGAAAATCCTCCAGGTAATATGATGCAATCCTCTGTTGAGAATGCAGATAAATCATTGTCCTTGTGCCAAAGTTCGATTACTTCCTGCCCAAGATCATTTCGTAATGCTCCAACCATATCTTGATCGCAGTTGGAACCTGGAAAAATAATAACACCAAACTTCATAATAGGTCTATTTAATGCAAATTTATAACCTTTCTGCCAATGTGCTGATAAGTCAGAAAAGTTTAGCCAATTAAGCAAAGAAATAATACAACCAAGAGTAGCAAATTGGGTAAAAATTTACTCTTTGGTGACCCAAATAAGGGCGAGGCCAACACAGAGGCTGGTATCGTAATCATAAAAAAACTAAATGGGGCGTGTTCAATCCTTAAAAACGCTATTAACGTGCTCACGAGAAATAGCAGGAAGATGATGGTGTGCACTCTTCTCGCCTGAATAAGCATTTTGGTTAGATTGTTGAAGTAATAAAGAAAGCCCAAAAATGGTAAGGCAAAGAAAAAGGCTGATCGTATCCAAAATGGTGTAGTGAAATTTGGGAAGGTTAAGTCTGCTTTTTTAAAGTGAAAGAGAATGTTCAAATCCAAACTGTCGGCAAGGTAGAGCCCTGCTATTAAAAAGTAATAGGGCAATACAAATCCTGTTATCATTAACATCCATTCTCTTAAGGATGCAGGGCGCATGATAAATAAAGCGGCACTCAGCCATAGAAAAAGAGGAAGATTGCCTGGACTGAAACCAGCTATGATACCGGCCGTAAAACTCGCCAATAGAATTGCACTGTTTGGTTTATCTTTTTTGTAGAAAGAGGTGATCTGGTTTAACACTATCAACAGGCATCCGTTGGTCAATAAATTGTATGATTGGTATTGAACGGGAATCAAGCTTGAAAACAAAACAAAGCAAAGCGCAGGAATAAATCCCGGACGGTCAATCAGTTTTATGTTTGTTATGATTTTATTTAGTGCAAGTGCTTCAGTTAAAATTAATGTGATGGATAAAATTGAATTCCAAATAGATTGTTTCTCAAAAAAATGGTTGGTTACTTTTTGAAACAAATCCCCAAGGGGTTCATGCTCGATGGGAATATTCAATTCTAATAGCGAAGACGGGGCATGAAAATGTGGAATTGCCGCAATACATGCTAGCAAGAGGAGGGCGACGGGGTTATTATTTTTGAAAAGTTGAATCACGCGTTGTATATCAAAAGTCTAGTTTTGCAAAACAAATATAGTTCTTGTACATACAGGGTAAGATTACTTGTCTGAGCCCAACTTGTTTGCCATGTTTTGGCATAAACTCATAGTCTCTATTCAGATTTTTAAGAGTAGGCTGTCTTTTTATTTTACCATCACTATCTACGCTAACGCTGTTAAGTAAAAATTCTCTTTTTTCTTTTTGGTTAAATAAAAATCGCAGGTCAGTTCCTGTATTGAATAACTGATATGAAAGGTACGAGTCTGTATTGTCGTCAAATTGACTTTTTCTTATAGTATTGTTCCACCTCAGTGATCCATCGGCTTCAAAGAAAAAAACCATGATATTCCCACAGCTATATCGGACTTGATTACCCATGTTGAATCTATTAAAAGGGTCATAATATCCCATATAATTGAATCTGTTGAATGGACTGTAGTAGCCATAGCTGTATGGGGAAAACATATTATTCCCATATAGGTAGTCATACCTATTCCATACATTAGACTTGGAACTTGAATAATATAATTCAGTGGTAACTGCATACCCGCCATCTTGGAGAGGAATAACTTGTTTTATAAAATGGTCGTTGAAGGCAGCTTTGAGTGTGCCAGATTCGCCCTTTGCGTCCAATCGGATACTGTCGTTAAATTGGAAACTTGTTTCATTTAATATGGTTTCATTTTTTTTATCCCAAATCATTGAATAGATGCCGTCAATATTATTTTTCTTTAATTTATAATATAGTGAAGTGGTGATGATGCGTTTATTGTAGTTATCAAATTTTATTTTGACTTCATCCAATGTTTTATCGTCTAAATTGGT
>CAMCBE010000084.1 GCA_945872805.1 Chitinophaga pinensis
TAAAAACTCCACGAAGGAAAATGCCAAAGAAACCTATTCCCGCATCATGAATTTCTTTGTAATCGCATCCTGCCTATGCTTTCTTGGTGTAGTGCTATTTTTAGATGTATGGAAATATTTTATGGGTATAAATAAACATCCTGAATACCTTGATGGCCTTTACATTGTACCAGTATTGATGCTCTCGAAATTATTTCTTGGCATCTATTATAATTTATCCATTTGGTACAAACTTACTAACCGAAATAATATTGGTGCACTCATTACTTTCATAGGGGCAACCATTACCATCATTATTAACTACATCTTCATTCCTTCAATGGGTTTTCTGGCCTGTGCTATTGCAAATTTCGTTTGCTATGGCAGCATGATGGCAATAAGTTACTTCCTTGGTCAACGCCATTATCCAATACCGTATGAATGGAAAAAATGTATTGTTTATATTCTTATAGCCTATGGCCTATACCTAATGCACCAAGCACTTCGTAATACAAATCAAAATATAATTATAGTGCACGGAACAGGCATTCTCTTGATGACTGCCTTCATGTTCTATGTGGGCAAAAAAGAAAAAAGTGAACTCATTAAAATTCCCTTGCTAAAAAAACTATACCGAGGCGTTTAACATAATGCCCTTACATAAGGATTGTGCTTCTTTTCATGTCCTATTTTAGTTGGCTCACCATGTCCTGAATAAACAATCGTTTCATCAGGCAACACATACAATTGTTCCATTATACTTTTTAATAAAACGTCGGGGCTTCCACCCGGTAAATCTGTTCTGCCTATGCTTTCACGAAAAAGAACATCTCCGGCAATGACAAATCCACTTTCGCGAGCGTAAAAACTAACACTCGCTGGAGAATGGCCAGGGGTGAACAAGATATCAAGCGACTCCTGCCCTAACCTAATAACCTCCCCAGGTACTAAATAATGTATAGGACCCTCATAATTATCAAATGGCATGTTCCACATTAAACCGCTTGTGGGAGCATGCTCCAGTACGACTTGTTCCCCTCGATGAATATACAAATCCAGATTATAGGTTTCTTTAATGAATTTATTGCCAAAAACATGGTCTAAATGACAATGCGTATTAATCAATAAAATAGGGGTTAGCCCTGTTTTTTGGATGAAATCCTTGAGCTTTTCCCGCTCAGGGTCAAAATAACATCCAGGATCAATAATAATACATTCCAAATCATCACTATAGAGGATATACGTGTTTTCCTGTAAGGGATTAAAAGTGAAAATTTTAACGTTTATCATGACTGAGATTTGTTGGGTAAATGCGTTAATTTTAACGCAAGTTATATGGATATGCGCTTAAAGCAAAAGTATCCAATCATTCGAACTATACTACCATGCAAAAAATACTTATTTCGCTCAGCATATTGTTGATGTTCTTCATGAATTCAACTGCACAGGTAAGTTCAGTTGAATTTGGAAAAAATCGTGTTCAATTCAAAAAATTCAATTGGCGGTACTATCAAACCAAAAATTTCAATACCTATTTTAGCGATGGTGGATTGGCTTTAGGAAAAATGGCAGCAAAAGTTGCTGAAGAGGCACTTCCTGATTTAGAAGATTTTGTTGAATATGGCCTACAGCGCAGAGCAAATATTATTGTTTACAATAGCTTCACGGATTATAGACAATCGAATATTGGGATTGGAATTGATTGGCAAAATACTGGGGGAGTCACCAAACTGGTAAACAATAAAATGATTGTTTACTATGATGGCAACTTACAAAATTTGCAAAGACAAATTAGACAGGGTGTTGCTCAGGTTCTTGTTGAAAACTTACTCTTTGGCGACGATCTTGGAGAATTTGCAACCAACCAAACGCTACTAGATCTACCCAAATGGCTTACCGAAGGATACATCGCTTATGCAGGGGAGAACTGGAACCCCTCATTAGACGACAAATTAAAATCAGCATTACTTTCCGATCAATACAAATCATTCTATCAATTTGCGTTCAAAGAGCAACAATTAGCAGGACATGCGTTCTGGAAGTTTTTTGCTGACCACTATAAAAAAGAAAATGTCACGTATTTTCTTTACCTCACTAGGATTTACAAAAATCTTAACCAGGCAAGTCTTAAAATAACCAAAAAGAAGTTCAAGGATTTACTGAAGGAGTTTATGGAGTTAGAATCCGATAAATACCTTGCCGATACTAAAGGAAGAAGAAATCAACCTAAAGGAAATGTTGTTGCCGTAGAAGAATCTAATCATGGAACGGACTACTATAGGTTCCAGGCAAATCCTATTCCCAGAAACAATAGCTATGCGATGGTTCAATATAAAAAAGGAATCTATCGTGTTCTGTTAGAAGACCTCTCAGAAAAAAGAAAAATACTCCTCAAAGCTGGGGTACTTAGCAATCAAGACGAACTCAATCCAAATTACCCGTTGATGTCATGGGACTCAAAAGGGACAAGACTATTAGTAGTTTATACAGAGGAAGGAAAAATAAAAATGTTTGTTTTTGATGTGGTGGCAGGAATAAAAACATTCAAGCAAGAACTTACAGATTATCAAATTATTCAGGATGCCAAGTTCATGCTCGATAACAATACGCTTATTCTAAGTGCAGTGAAGAACGGCCAATCAGACGTTTTTGTTTATAAGATCAACGAACAAACATCACAACAAATTACCAATGACCCTTATGATGACTTGGATGCCTCATTTGTAGCATTTCCTGGAAAGACAGGCATCATCTTTACCTCGAACAGGCCATTACCAAACGCATCGAAAGCAGATTCTGTTTTGCCTTCTAGGTATCCATTTAATATTTTCTTAGTTGATAATTGGAACAAGAGTGAGTACAGGCAAATCACTCAGCTTACTAATCAGCCTCTTGGTCAAGCAAGGTATCCTTTACAATATAATGTTAATCACTTCACGTTTGTAAGTGATGCAAACGGTATTGGTAATCGCTATGCTGGATTCTTCAAAACAGAAAGAGCAGGGCTAGACACTGTGTATAAAATTGGGGACGAGATATTAAGAAACCCTGAACGAAAGGAATTGGATTCCACATTAAAAGCCTGGAGCAAGGATGAACCTGATTCCATAGCATATATGTCTATCACAAAAGACAGTACCTATACCTTCCCCATCACGAACTATCAAAGTAGTTTATTAGAAACACGTGGTGCCGGCGATAACAATCTTGTTAGTGAGGTAAGGCAAGAAGGCGAATTAAAATTTCTTTACAAACTAAAAATAAATGAATCTGTCCTAACCCGTAGAAATGTCAATGCACGTCCAACCCCTTATATTAAAGAACTTTTAGAAAAAGAAAAAAAGCAACGGTTAGAGTCCATTCAATATCAAAAAGAAGGTGAACTAAAAGACACCTCTAGCCCGAAGAATAAAGTTTTCCAAACGGAGTTTGAAGAAGAAGCGCAAACAGCAAAACCTATTGAATCTATCGAAGAATTAATGGCCAAAAAAGAAGACATTATAAAAGACGCGAAACTCTACGATTATAAATTAAAGTTTGCGTCTGATTACCTTGTTTCAGGATTCAACAATTCTATACTTGTAAATCGCTTTCAACCCTACGGTGGCGGGTCAGGACCTATATACCTATCCAATAATAATGCATTGAATGGCATATTACGCATGGGTGCATCCGATTTGATGGAAGATAAAAAATTCATTGGCGGATTTAGATTAGCTACAAATCTGAAAGACAATGACTACCTCGCTTCATTCCAAAACCTTAAAAAGCGTTTTGACTGGGGGCTCACCTATTATAGAAGCAATCAAGATAATTATCCAATTTACGATCAGGGAGATATTAAAGCATACTTATCGAACCAAATGTCATCTAACCTATATCAGTTCAATATCAGCTACCCATTCAATGAAATCAAGAGCTTAAGGGCTTCAGTTGGATACAGAAGTGATAGAGTTGTAATTAAATCAAGTCCCTATTATACCCCTTCTGTATCACTACCCGATACCTTACTTAAAAATGGGTTAGTGAAACTGGAATATGTGCACGACAACACCATAAACCCAACACTAAATATATATAATGGGATTAGATTCAAAATATACACTGACGTAAGTTCAAGGCTTGTGAAGTCAAATAATACAGGAAAATACATGTTCAATTTTGGGACAGATGTACGATACTATTATCCCATTTTTAGGAATTTCATTTGGGCAGGAAGAGGCGCTGCTGATTTCTCTTTTGGATCACAAAAAGTGATATACTATCTCGGTGGTGTAGAAGGCTGGCTGAATCCTAAATTCAATGATGCAGTAAGACCCGCTGCTGATCAGAATTATGCCTTCCAAACCTTGGCGCTTAACCTCAGAGGCCATAAACAAAATGCTACTAATGGAAACAACAACGTTGTATTGAATAGTGAATTTAGGTTGCCCATTTTCAGTACGTTGTTAAATAGACCTATTAACAATGCCTTCTTAAGAAACTTGCAACTTATTCAATTCACCGATCTAGGCACCGCATGGAATGGTCAATTCAGCAAGATAAAAAGACCAGATGCCACCTATGGCAGCCCTCCAGTTCAAGTAACCATCAAAACAGGGGGTGTTGGTCCATTTGTAGGTGGCTATGGATTTGGCGCACGGAGTACTGTCCTAGGGTACTTCCTCCGGGTTGATGCAGGTTGGCCCATGATTGGGTTCTTTACTGGAAAACCGGTATGGTATTTTTCATTAGGACTTGATTTTTAATCTCTCCCAAAATTAATAGCGACTGCTACAACATCATGTATAACAGTAAGCCACAACTTGCATAACTTC
Organism: Chitinophaga pinensis; assembly: GCA_945872805.1. GTDB lineage: Bacteria > Bacteroidota > Bacteroidia > Chitinophagales > Chitinophagaceae > Pollutibacter. The sequence continues at coordinate 4,797 of CAMCBE010000084.1, forward strand.
TTGTGCATAGAGAATTTCGACGATAGCTACACCCACTTGATTAATGAATGTATTTTAAAGATCGTAAATGTGAAAAATACATACAATGAAAAAGATTAATACATAGAGATTTTTATCGATTAGCTGAACACTAAATTTAGTTTAGAGCTCAGCATGCACAAAGTATTTAATCACAAAAAAATCCCTTTTTTCAGAATCGGCATCTGCATGGTAGCTGGCATGTTGAGTGACGAATTCATTATACGTGCACTATCCTCTTGGCTCATCTTGGCATTTACAAGCAGCCTTATTTTATCGATATTTATTTTTTCAACTCCGACCATTTCTTGGAGGATGCGATATATCAAAGGAATTGCAATAGTACTTCTATTATTCTCCTTTGGAGGAACATGCAATCAGTTAAGATCTCCCAAAAATAGAAATCATACAATTGACAACTACCCATTCCATGGGCTACTCATCAATGAAGAAGCAAAACATACAAAAACGAATGACCGATACGAAGTAAGTATCTATGGTATAGAGAGAAAACAGTTTCGCTTTTTATCTAAAGGATATTTATATACCATCAGTGCAAAATGCAAAAATATTAATCAAGGGGATTTCTTAATTACGAATAATAGAGTAAGAGAAATAGTACAAAAAAACAATCCGGGAGCATACAACTTCGCTAAACAATCTTCCTTAAAAGGTATCTTCTATACCATTAATATAAACGACACGTTAGAGTACCAATTTATAAATCATAGGAAGAATAGGCTGAAGACATTCATAGAAAAATCTCGATTGCATATTACAGCCATTCTGAGAAATTCACTTAACAACGAGAAAACAATAGGACTTGCCGAGGCCATGCTCATTGGTTTTCGTGATGACTTAGACAAAGAACTTCTGGCATCATACATTAACACTGGTGTTGTTCATATCATCGCCATTTCAGGAATGCACCTTGGTCTAATCTTTTTAATCATCAATTTTTTTACAAAAATTCTAATCGGCAAGAAAAGAACATCTGTTTCAGGCATACTCATTACCATTCCGATTTTATGGTTATTCTCATTGCTTACAGGAGGGTCAGCTTCAGTCATACGAAGTGCGATTATGTTGTCCCTTATTTTGATTTCAACATTTTTTAAAAAACCCAGTAATGGGTTGAATACATTACTTGCATCAGCATTTATATTACTCGTCAACAACCCTTGTATTCTGCACGATCTTGGATATCAACTCAGCTACGCAGCGGTTCTTTCAATACTCCTATTTGATCCCCTGATTAAAAAATCAGTTTATGTAAAGAACATTATTCTAAAAAAAGGGTGGGAAATGATTTCCATTACACTAGCTGCACAAATCTTAACAACACCAATTAGTATTTTTTATTTCCACCAATTTCCAATTCTGTTTCTATTCACTAACCTAGTGGCCATTCCACTATCAAGTCTAATTCTACTCTCGGAAATAGCATTATGTGTTGTTTGGCAAGTTGGAATTCCCGTTGACGCTATTGCCAATACAGTTAATACCTTGATTAACTTTCTCAATAATTATATCCACTATATGGAGAAAATACCATTCGGCATGATAAAGCATATCTATATCGGACTATCATCTACACTTTTGATGTATGGTGTAATTTTTGCGGCATATCCACTATTGAAAAAATTCAATACCCTTAATTTGAAGTGGTTTTGCTTTGCAATACTCCTCTTTTCAGCAACACACTGTTTAGAAACGGCTATCCATTACCAAAAAAACAGAATTATTGTGTTAGACATCCTCAATCACTCATGCATTGTGGTTCAACATGGAAAAGAAGCTGTGGTTTTGGGAGACAATACACTATTTCTAAACAGTGTGAAAATTGATGAAATCAAAGAGCAAATCGGCTATGCATTTTGGATCAAAAAGTTTCAGTTGAAAAAATTACCTCAACAGCCTTGTATAATCACACTTCAAGCTAACCAATTAATTGGGCCAAGTAAAATTCCTCACATACCAATCACCATTCTTTCAGGAAATCCTAGACTCCACTTAAATGATCTCACTCAACTAATCAATGAAAATAGTATGATTATCATTGATCATTCTAACAAAGTGTGGAAAATTCGACAATGGGAAAAAGAAGCAGATAAACTACTTTTGCCCTTTAATTCCATAGCCGAAAAAGGCCCTTATCTACTAGAGAATTAAACCAAGACCCTATTTGAGCTAAAAACAACAAACATGCAAAAAAAGATTAAGGCAGCGCTGATTTCGGTTTTTTATAAAGATGGACTTGAACCCCTTGTTCGTTTGCTTAGTGAACAACAAGTAGTGATATACTCAACCGGTGGCACCCAAGATTTTATAGAAAAATTAGGCATCGAATGTGTTCCTGTTGAATCAGTCACCGATTATCCATCAATTTTAGGAGGAAGGGTTAAAACACTGCATCCCAAAGTTTTTGGAGGGATTTTGGCGAGAAGATCTGTAGAACAAGATTTAATTGAAATGAAGGAATATGAAATTCCTGAAATTGATTTGGTAGTGGTCGACTTATATCCATTTGAAGAAACGCTTGCCCAAACGAATGAAGAGAAAAAAATTATTGAAAAAATCGATATTGGAGGACCCTCTATGATTCGTGCTGCAGCTAAAAACTTCAGCGACTTGGTGGTAGTTGCATCAAAAGCAGACTACCAGGCTATCATAGAATTACTGAAAGCACAAGATGGCACAACAACATTAGAACAACGTAAATCATATGCTGCAAAGGCATTTGGCATTGTTGCACACTATGATATTGCTATTTCAACGTATTTCAATCCTGGCTATGCATCCGAATTCATATACGGAGAAGGTACGATGCAAGCTATACGTTACGGAGAAAACCCTCACCAAAAAGGAGTTTTCTACGGAAAGCTAAATGAACTCTTTCATCAGGTGAATGGAAAGGAATTATCATACAATAATTTAGTTGATGTTGATGCTGCAATTCAACTTATTCATGAATTCAACGGTGAACCTGAAGTAACTTTTGCCATCATTAAACATACCAATGTATGTGGTATTTCCACTAGATCATCTGTTACAAAAGCCTGGAAAGATGCAT
>CAMCBE010000085.1 GCA_945872805.1 Chitinophaga pinensis
ATCTCCGATGATTTTTAAGCCTTCGATTGATTTCAATTTATCGGTGGCATAGACCAACAATGTTTCTTCGTATGCAGACATACGACTCTTTCCTTGTTTGTTGATGAAATCGATTGCTGTTTTTAGCGCGATAACATCTGCGATATTTGGAGTGCCTGCCTCAAATTTAAAGGGGAGCTCGTTATAGGTTGTTTTTTCAAAAGTCACTTCCTTGATCATTTCACCACCACCTTGGTAGGGAGGCATGGCTTCAAGCAGTGCTTTTTTTCCATACAATACGCCCACACCAGTTGGTCCGTAAATTTTATGTCCTGAGAATACCATGAAATCACAATCCAATTTTTGTACTTCAATGTCTAAATGAACCACTGATTGTGCACCGTCTAACATTACGAGCGTGCCATTCTGATGTGCTAGTGAAATTATTTCTTCTACTGGATTAATGACACCAAGGGCATTGGATACATGAATGATGGAAACTAGTTTTGTTTTTGTGTTTAGTAGTTTCTTGAACGCATCCATATCTAAAATTCCATTCTCATCAACAGGTATAACCTTTATGCTTGCGCCGCGTTCTTCAGCTATCATCTGCCAAGGAACAATATTGGAATGGTGCTCTAATGTTGAAATGATAATTTCGTCGCCGTGGTTAAGGTTTGCTCTTCCCCAGGATGAAGCAACGAGGTTGATGCCCTCGGTGGTTCCTTTTGTGAATATGATTTCTTCATGTGAAGAAGCGCCAATAAATTTTTTTACGGTTTGCCTTGTTTCTTCATAAGCGGCTGTGGCTTCATCAGCCAAGGTGTGTAAGCCTCTGTGAATATTCGCGTTGTATGAGCTGTAGTAATTCGTGATAGCATCCACCACTGATTGTGGTTTTTGAGATGTTGCAGCGTTATCAAAATAAATGAGGTCTTTGCCTTTTACTTTTCTTTTTAGAATAGGAAAAAGTTCACGCAGTTGCTCAACATCAAATGGTATATGATTTGTCATGAATGCTATTTCAAATAGTGATTGTAAGTCGTTCTGATATTAAGCTATCAATATAATTTCTTAATTCTTCCAATTCGATTTGTTGCAGAATGTCTGCAGCAAAAGCATGCAAGAGTAATGCCTTGGCATTCTGTTCGGAAATTCCACGGGCACGTAAATAAAATAATGCATCTTCATCTAGCTTTCCAATAGTGCATCCATGAGAACATTTTACATCGTCAGCAAAAATTTCCAACTGTGGTTTTGTATTGGCTGATGAATTTTGGCCTAATAAAATATTTTTATTGGATTGATACGCATTTGTTTTTTGTGCATCTTTTCTAACAAATATTTTCCCATTGAAAATACCTGTTGAGTTATCATCCATAATGCCCTTGTACAATTCATTGCTCAAGCAGTTCGGCATGGCATTGTCTACAATGGTGTGGTTGTCCACTTGACTCTTGCCACCTAGTAGGTAAAGTCCATACATATGACTTTCACAAAATTCAGCACGCATAACCATATTCAAGTTGTTGCGCACTATTTCGCCGCTTAGTGAAATAGTCACTGCATGAGCAGTTGATTTTCCTAGCTGATTGATTTGCGTTGTGCCTGTATGATTGGAGTCAGTTCCTTCATTTTGTATTTTGATATAACGAAAATGAGCGGCTTTTTCTACACAGATTTCAACGACCTCATTGGTTAAGCTTTGGTGATTTCCGATTTTATGGTAAGTCTCGATTATTGTTGCTATTGTATTTTCTTCTATGGAAACCAATATGCGTGGCTGACTAAATCTGAATCCAGATCGACTATCTGAAAAATGATAGATGACAATGGGCTGGGAGAGCTCTTTGCCTTTTTTTACTTTTATGAACAAGCCATGTGCAGCAAATGAGCCATTTAATGCATTAATGCCATCTGGATGATAGGCATTTGAGCAACCCAAATGTTCGTTCACGAAGTCAGCGTCTTCGTCAGTTGATGCTTCGCTCAATGATTTGATGATTAATCTATCTGATCCGTCTGTCAGTGTTGACAAATGTGGTTGATAAATACCGTTGATAAATACAAGTGAATTTGCGTTAGCCGTGCCGGGCAATTTAACCTTGCTTAGTTCTTCCTCTGAAAAATCAGTTTTGTCTTGGTTGTATTGTATGGCTTCTGTAAATACATTTTTAATGCGGGTATACTTCCATTCCTCATGCTTGACGGAAGGAAGGTCTAACTCACTGAAGCTATTCCAGTTTTTTTGCTGAAATGCCTTAAGTAGATCATTAGGTTGATCTTGGCTTTTGTATATGTCGTTGAAAAAAATCTTAGCGTCCATCATGTGGGTTTACGTGTTCTTACTTTTTCTTATGCTGTAGCTTCATTCACCTCTGCTTTGATGAAGTCGTATCCTTTTTCTTCAAGCTCAAAGGCTAGTTCTTTGGTGCCTGATTTCACTATCCTTCCATTATACAATACATGTACAAAGTCGGGTACGATATAATCCAACAAACGTTGATAGTGTGTTACGATTAGGAATGCATTGTCTTTTGTACGCAATTGGTTTACTCCATTCGCTACAATACGGAGTGCATCTATATCTAATCCTGAATCTGTCTCATCTAGGATGGCAAGCTTTGGGTCAAGCATAGCCATTTGAAAAATTTCATTTCTTTTTTTCTCACCACCTGAGAATCCTTCATTGAGCGAGCGACTTAATAGTGATTGGTCTATTTCAACCAACTTCATTTTCTCTTTCATTGTTCTTAGGAACTGTGCAGCGTCAAGCGCCTCGAGGCCTTGGTATTTTCTTTTTTCATTTACTGCAGACTTAATGAAGTTTGTTGTGCTTACTCCTGGTATTTCAACAGGGTATTGAAAGGCTAAGAACAATCCTTCTTTAGCCCGATCTTCTGGAGATAGTTCTAGCAAATCTTTACCATTGAATTGAACGCTTCCGCCAGTCACTTCGTAATCTGCTCTCCCAGCCAATACAGACGCTAAGGTACTTTTACCAGAACCGTTTGGTCCCATGATTGCATGTATCTCGCCGGGTTTGATGTCTAGGTTAATTCCTTTTAAAATTTCTTTTTCCTCAATTCTTGCTTGAAGATCATTGATGGTTAACATATGCTTCATTTGACTTTTTAAAAATTATTGGTTAGCCTACACTGCCCTCAAGGCTAATGGCTAGAAGCTTTTGGGCTTCAACAGCAAATTCCATCGGCAATTGATTCATTACCTCTTTGGCAAATCCATTGATGATGAGCGCAACGGCAGATTCTGTATCGATACCACGTTGGTTGCAATAAAAAATCTGGTCTTCACCAATTTTTGACGTAGTGGCTTCGTGCTCAACTTGAGCGGTATTATTTTTAACTTCGATATACGGAAATGTATGGGCACCACATTTATCGCCCAGCAACAACGAATCACATTGTGAAAAGTTTCTCGCGTTGCTGGCATTTTTTGCTACACTCACTAAGCCTCTATATGAGTTATTGCTTTTTCCTGCTGAGATTCCTTTAGATACGATCCTGCTTTTAGTATTTTTTCCAAGGTGAACCATTTTCGTTCCGGTATCAGCTTGTTGAAAGTTATTCGTAACGGCCACCGAATAAAATTCGCCAATGCTGTTATCCCCTTTTAAAATTACACTTGGGTATTTCCACGTAATGCTTGATCCTGTTTCAACTTGTGTCCAGGATATTTTCGCAAATGGCCCTGCACAAATTCCACGCTTGGTTACAAAATTATAGATGCCACCTTTTCCTTCTTTATCTCCAGGATACCAATTTTGAACAGTCGAATATTTAATCTCTGCTTTTTCCATGGCAATCAATTCTACCACAGCCGCATGCAGTTGATTTTCATCGCGCATGGGTGCAGTACATCCTTCTAGGTAGCTGACATAACTTCCTTCTTCAGCCACAATAAGTGTGCGTTCAAATTGACCCGTATTGGCTGCATTGATTCGGAAGTAAGTAGATAGTTCCATCGGGCATCGAACACCTTTTGGAATAAAACAAAATGACCCATCACTAAAAACGGCAGAGTTTAGTGCAGTGAAATAATTATCTGTTGCTGGAACAACTGAGCCAAGGTATTTTTTAATGAGTTCTGGATGTTCTTGTACCGCATCACTCATAGAGCAAAAGATCACACCCACTTTTGATAGTTCTTCTTTGAATGTAGTGGCTACAGAAACACTATCCATTACGGCATCAACGGCTACTCCTGATATTCTTTTTTGTTCATCCAGTGAAATGCCAAGTTTTTCAAAAGTTTTTCTAAGCTCGGGATCGATTTCGTCGAGGCTATCGAGTGTAACTTTTTGCTTTGGCGCGGAGTAGTAAATGATGTTTTGGTAATCAATCTTTGGATAACCTACGTTTGCCCAATCAGGCTCTTGCATGGTAAGCCAATGCCTATATGCCTTTAGTCTGTACTCAAGCATCCAGCTTGGCTCGTTTTTTTTCGCGGAGATAAATTTTACGGTTTCTTCACTCAGTCCAATCGGTGCTTCATCCGCCTCAATATCCGTAACAAAGCCATATTTGTATTCGGATGAGGTAATCTGTTCTAATATGTTGTCATTTTCCTCTTGCATAGCTCATTCTTAATTTGAATTGCAAAATTCATCATTTTAGCTTGTTATAAAAAACCGAAGGGCATTTAGAATCCCATTTTGGGGGTGATTTTCCCAATATCGTAACAAGAACGGCTGTCGTTTGTTGGCTGCTTTATTATCTTTCCTAAAAGGTGGCCTAAAATAATGGATATCAATATCTTTGGAATCCAATAAATAATCCTCTATGGTCTCTACAGCATCCCTGAAAGCACTTTTTGTAGCCGAGTTTGGACAATCTCCACGGTTTTTTCGCTCCCCAGCTCGTATAAACCTGATTGGTGAGCATACTGATTACAATGAAGGATTTGTATTACCAGCGGGGATTGACTTGTATTGTAATATTGCCATTGCGCCATCAGGGTTGAATGAATGCACCCTGGTTGCGTGCGATTTAAATGAGCGAGTCAGTTTTGATGCACATTCAGATATAAAATCAGAGGCTTTTTGGGCAAATTATATTTTAGGTGTAAGAAGGGCATTTAGAAAAAGAGGAATCAACCTTCCGGGGATTAATGCGGTTATTCGATCTGAGGTGCCTGTTGGTGCGGGGTTGTCTTCTTCGGCCGCGCTTGAATCAGTTTTTGCCTATGCGTTCAATGAGCTGTTCTCCTGTGGATTAAGCAAAATCGAGTTAACGAAAATTGCACAAGAATCTGAAAATGAATTCATCAGTTTGCAGTGTGGTATAATGGACATGTTTGCTAGCATCCATGCACAAGAAAACAAGGCAATCAAGTTAGATTGTCGCAGTCTTCTTTTCGATTATATCCCTCTTGCCTTGGGCAAAAACAAACTTTTATTATTCGATACCATGGTGAAACACGAGTTGGCTTCATCAGAATACAATACACGGAGAGAGGAATGCAATGCAGTGGTAAATTATTTGAAAGGAATCGGTTATGAAGTCCAATCATTACGGGATGTTGATATGACTATGTTGTCTTCAATTCAGTCGAATATAAATCCTGTGCTATTCAAACGAGCTAAATACGTAATAGAAGAAAATACTCGTTTGAATTCTTTTGCGGAATCTGTTTCTCGGAGCGATTGGCAAGCGGCCGGTTCGTTGTTATATCAATCCCATGAGGGGTTGAAAAATGAATACGAAGTGAGTTGTACCGAACTCGATGTGTTGGTTGATGCTGTTATGGGGATGGATGGTGTTTGGGGTGCCCGGATGATGGGAGGCGGATTTGGCGGATGCACATTGAACCTAGTGGAAGAATCTAAGGTAGAGGCTATAGTTGACCAAGTAAATGCAGGGTATCTAAAGTCATTTGGATTGAAACCGAAACATTATATTGCAGGTACATGTAACGGTGCATCTGCATTTTATTAAAAAAATTTGCCATGAAAAAAACAATTTTATTTTCTCTTATTTTTCTCTCTGTACTAATTTCTTGCAACCTCAAAAATGAAAAAAAGGACATGGATACTTCAGCACAAACTAGGGCCTCTTTGTTTACAGATACCATTCAAGGTAAAGCGGTTGGACTCTATACTTTGCAAAATAAAAACGGCATGTTGGTTGAGTTGACCAACTATGGGGCAACTCTGGTGAGTATTAATGTCCCTGATGCCGCTGGTAAGATTGAAAATGTAACCTTTGGTTATGATAGCATAGCCGGATATTATGCTGGCAAATCATACTTCGGATGCGTTGTAGGTCGTTATGCAAATCGAATAGCCCTTGGTAAATTCAACATAGATGGTGTAGCGTATAGTGCGCCAATTAATAACGGACAAAATACATTGCATGGTGGTGTAAATAGTATGGATAAGCAAGCATGGGATGCTAAAGAAGTGGTTAATGGCGTTGAGTTCTCTATTCTCGTTAAAGACGGGGAGAATGGCTATCCAGGAGACTTGGATTTAAAAGTGACGTATACTCTGTTAGAAAATAATAGCATACAAATTGATTATGCTGCTACAACCAATAAAACCACTGTAGCAAATTTTGCAAACCATGCTTACTTCAATTTGTCTGGAGACCTTACTTCATCAATTGCTTCGCATATTGTTCAATTGAATGCATCACGATTTACACCTGTTGATAGTACATTGATTCCAACAGGCGAGTTAAAGGCCGTTGCCAATACTCCTTTTGATTTTACAACACCCAAGGCAGTTGGCAAAGACATTGATGCTGATGATGAGCAAATTAAATTTGGTAAAGGGTATGATCATAATTATGTATTGAATCCTTCAAAAGATAAATTGAATCTTGCTGCGGTTGTGGTAGAAGAAAAATCTGGTCGTAAAATGGAAGTCTTTACCACAGAGCCTGGTGTGCAGTTTTATTCTGGTAATTTTTTAAATGGCACTGAACGTGCACATGGCATAGCCTATGAGCACCGTACTGCACTGTGTTTGGAGACGCAACATTTTCCAAATTCACCAAACGAGCCTTCATTCCCTTCCACATTACTTAAGCCAGGTGAAAAATTTGTTAGTCAAACCATCTATGCTTTTTCAACTGTGAAAAAATAAACAATGAAATATTTATTGGGAATTGATATAGGTTCTTCTTCTGTTAAATGTGCGTTGATTTCAGTAGACTCTGGCGCATGCGTTGGATCAGCATTTTCTCCCTCATCTGAAATGCAGATTGCTTCTCCTCAAAAAGGGTTCGCAGAACAAGACCCATCGCTGTGGTGGACTGAGTTAGCCAATGCAATGAATATGTTGAGTAAAGATGTTCAATTCAGCAAAAATGAAATTGCAGCTATCGGTATTTCATATCAAATGCACGGACTTGTTGCTGTTGATCGTGATGGAGTAACTGTTCGTCCTTCGATTATATGGTGCGATAGCAGAGCGGTGGAAATTGGGAACAATGCACTCGCATCACTTGGAGAAGATTTTTGTCTCTCGCATTATTTGAATTCCCCCGGAAACCTTACTGCTTCCAAGTTAAAGTGGGTGAAAGAAAATGAGCCTGAAGTATATAAGCGTATTTATAAAATAATGTTGCCTGGAGATTACATAGCCTATAAATTGACAGGTGAAATGCGCACAACCATTTCAGGATTGTCTGAAGGTATCTTGTGGGATGCAAAAAATAGTACGTTAGCACATGAGTTATTAGCACATTATGGCATTGATGAGCGGTTAATCTGCTCAACTGTTCCTCAGTTTGGAGAGCAAGGATTTTTAACCCGAGAGGCCGCTGATTTACTTGGGCTTGAAGAAAATATTCCTGTAACGTATCGTGCAGGCGATCAACCAAACA
>CAMCBE010000086.1 GCA_945872805.1 Chitinophaga pinensis
AGATGAAATGAGTGCACAAGTCACCTATTTCAAACAGTCAGGTAAACACATTGAAGCACAACGATTGAGCGAAAGGGTGCAATATGATATTGAAATGATCAAAGAGCTAGGCTATTGCAGTGGTATAGAAAATTACTCACGGTTTTTTGACAGAAGGAATCCCGGTACTAGACCCTTTTGCTTACTTGACTATTTCCCAAAAGATTTTTTATGTGTTATTGATGAAAGTCACCAAACAATTCCACAGGTAAGTGGGATGTACGGCGGTGATAGAAGCAGAAAACTAGTTTTAGTTGATTACGGATTTCGCCTTCCTGCTGCATTAGATAATAGACCGCTGAACTTTGGTGAATTTGAAAAGTTATTAAACCAAGTCATTTTTGTATCAGCAACGCCGGGAGAGTATGAACTTCAAAAAACAGAAGGCGTTGTGGTAGAGCAAGTTGTTAGACCGACGGGGTTACTTGACCCACCTATAGAAGTTAGACCGAGTATCAATCAAGTGGATGATTTGCTAGACGAGATTGATAAAACAGTAAAAAAAGGTGATCGTGTACTAGTAACAACGCTAACCAAGCGAATGGCCGAGGAAATGGACAAATACCTTCAACGGATTAATATCAAGTCAAAATATATTCACAGTGAAGTAGACACACTCGAAAGAGTAGAAATTTTAAGACAACTCAGGTTAGGTGAAATAGATGTACTCGTTGGAGTAAATCTATTAAGAGAAGGGCTCGATTTACCAGAAGTTTCCTTAGTAGCCATTTTGGATGCCGATAAAGAAGGGTTCTTGAGAAATGAAAGATCACTTACTCAAACAGCAGGAAGGGCTGCGAGGAATAGTGATGGCCATGTTATTTTTTATGCAGATAAAATAACAGGAAGTATGCAAAAAACGATGGATGAAACAACAAGAAGAAGAGAAAAACAAATTGCATTCAATCTTGAACATAACATTACACCTACCACTGTTATAAAAAGTAAAGAACAGATATTTGCACAAACAGCTGTACTCGAAATAAAAGGATATGATGAACGAAGTGCATTGCAATCCATCATAAATGATAATATGAGTACAATCGCTGCAGAAGAACAGGCAGAGTATATAACTATTCCAGCAATGGAAAAAAATATAACTAAACTTAAAAGAAGCATGGATAAAGCAGCAAAAGATTTGGATTTCATGGAAGCCGCTAGACTAAGAGACCTTATGTTTGATGCTCAAAAAAAACTTGAAACCTTGAAAAGATAATACTTGCTTCAAATAAATGTATTTCTTATCTCCAGTCTAACCCCCTTCTCATTGGATATTTTTAACTAAATTCATCTACTAAAATAAATTGCATGCTTTCTAAACTTTTTTCTCTTTCCCTACTTTCTATTTTATGGGCAAGTAATATCAATGCACAAAAACTTACAGCAAGATTAAATCACATTAAACTGGATAATCTTGAAGGATTCCAATCTCCTTCAGAGAATTGGGAAGTAGTGGGTGATATTCAAGGCAAATATGATAGTGAATCATTGAATTCATCAAAAGGAACCGGGATTCTATACAACAACTTCAAAAAAGAGATTCAATTCAAAGAAGGCCGAAACCTCTTTACAGCGTTTAATCATGGTGATATATATCTAGAATTAGACATTATGGTCCCAGAAGGTTCTAACTCTGGAATATATTTCCAATCAAGATATGAAGTGCAAATCCTTGACAGTTGGAACTCCAAAGTACCAACCTCCAGTGATATGGGTGGAATTTATGAAAGATGGAAGGATGATAAGGGCTTTGAAGGCAATGCACCATTAAAATATGCGAGTCTAGCGCCAGGTCTTTGGCAACATATGGAAATTTCTTTTCAAGCACCACGATTTGATGCAACTGGAAAAAAAATAATGAATGCGAAATTTAATTTCATAAAACTCAATGGAATAACAGTACATGAGAATATTTTTGTAACTGGACCAACACGTTCATCCGATGCAGAAGATGAAAAATCTTTAGCCCCAATTATGTTTCAAGGAGATCATGGAGTTGTCGCTTTTAAAAATATACACTACGCATTTTTAGAAAATTTAAATGTAACTACTTCAGACATTAGTTATAAGTACTATGAACGTAACATCAAAACGCCAGCAGAAGCCATCAACGTTAAACCAACAGCAGAAGGGAAAACAAAATCAATAAATTCCAGACTTGCCGCTATAGAAGATGGATTTTTACTTCAATTTGAAGGTTTAATAAATATACCCACTGCAGATACTTACCTATTCACTTCTTCATATTCAGGAGATGGAAGTTTAGAAATAGATGGGAAGACAGTTATAAAACCTACTTGGACTTGGATAGGTGGAGAAACTGTTTCTGGGTCAATCCATCTTGAAAAAGGAGAACATAAATTTAATGTATGGGTAAATAAAAATGATGGATGGGCACAAAATGGATTATCCTTATTCATAGAAAAAGCAAATAGCAAAGCTGTATCACTTCACAATCCGTCTTCTATGCCGGAAGTAACTCCTGCACTTATTACTGTCAAAACAGAAAAAGAACCTGAAATTATCAGGTCATTTATGTTGCATCAAAATAAAAAACTAACACATGTTATTTCTGTAGGAGACCCAACCCAAGTAAATTATTCATATAATCTACATCAAGGTGCTTTATTACAAGTATGGAAAAGTGATTTTCTTAACGTAACGAATATGTGGTATGAACGAGGGGAACCTCAAACAGCTACTCCGTTGGGATCACCAATTATATTAGCCGGTAATTGCCCAATCTATGATAAAACCAATGCAATAGACTCAATCAGCGGATATCAATATAAAGGATACACATTAACCGAACGCCGCTTACCTGTTTTTAGTTATGCTTACAAAGAGATGTTCATTAAGGATATGATTTCTCCCTTTCAGGAGGGAAGAGGATTAAACAGAACAATCTCAGTAACGGGAAATGGAACAGAAGATGTAAAGATTCGTATTGCTCAAGCAAAAACAATTACGCCTGTTGGAAAAGGATTGTATGCAATTGATAATCAATCCTACTATATTCAAGTTTCCCCAGCTGCAGTCCCAGAAATTGAAACATACAATAACCAACAAGTGTTATTACTTCCTGCAAGCAAAGAGATAACATACCACATTATTTGGTAAACGAACGTAACACCTTATCGTGATGAATACTAAAATAAATTTTAACTCCACTCAGATGTATACTAAATCAATAATTCTTGTCGCCCTTCTCTCCATAATACTATCAACTTCGTATGCTCAAAAAAGTATTATTCAGACTGAAAGAGATTTTTATTCTCTAAAAACAATTTCAATTCCTGAAGATATAAAACTTGAAGTGGGTGGTATTGCCGTAATGCCTGATGGACGAATTGCGGCTTCAACTCGAAGAGGTGAAATATGGATTATACAAAATGCGTATGGCAACGGCTCTCCTCATTTTACAAAATTTGCGGCAGGGCTTCACGAAATTCTGGGATTAGCCTATAAAGATGGCGCATTCTATTGCATGCAACGTGGAGAATTAACTAAAATAGAAGACACCAATAACGACGGAAAAGCAGACGTTTTTACGCCAGTCACACTTTTTGATCTTAGTGGAGGATACCACGAGTATGCATATGGTCCAGTGTTTGATAAGCATGGAGATATGTATGCTACCTTAAATTTATCTCTAGGAGAAGATTTAGGCAAATGGCATGGGTGGCTCTTAAAAATTACACCAGAAGGTGTAATTAATCCAATAGCTACTGGATTTCGTTCCCCAGCCGGATTCACTGTAAATAGCAAAGATGAAGTTTTCTATGCTGACAATCAAGGGAACTGGGTTGGTAGCGGAAGAATTACTCATGTAGAAAAAGGAGACTTTACAGGAAATCCAGATGGACTTAAATTTACCAATGAAACCAACTCACCACTTTCACTAAGACCAGAAACGGTAAAAGCAATCGTTAATGGGCAACCTATGTACGAAACTGCAAAAAAGATAAAAGAACTCAAACTACCAGCAGTGTGGTTTCCACATACCATTATGGGAATTTCGACTTCAGATATTTTAGAAGATATAACTGACGGAGCATTTGGCCCATTCAGTGGGCAATATTTTGTAGCCGATCAAGGTCATTCAAAAATCATGAGAATGTCTCTAGAAAAAGTAAATGGCAAGTACCAAGGTGCCTGCTATCCTTTCTTTGAGGGATTTTCTTCCGGCTTACTTAGACTAAGATGGGGACTAGATAATTCTATTTTTGCAGGAATGACTAGCAGGGGATGGGCAAGCAAAGGTGGACAACTATATGGATTGCAACGCCTTGTTTGGAATGGAGAAACTCCATTTGAAATGAAAAATATTCACGCTCTCACAGATGGCTTTGAGGTGGAATTTACAACACCCGCAGACATTACAGATTTGAAAAATTCAATGAATTATTCAATAAATAGTTTTACCTATAAATATCATGAAGACTATGGAAGTCCAATTATTAATTTTCATGAAAGAAAAATAATTGGGATTATTCCGTCATCTGATGGCCTAAAAGTAAAGCTGATACTGGATAGTTTAATTGAAGGAAATATACATGAAATAAAACTCGCTAACATTCAGTCAATAGAAAAACTTACTCTACTTCATAATACTGGATATTATACTTTGAATAATATCCCACAAGGTGAGAAAACTATTCTAACCGAAGACTACAAAGTGAAGATGCAACATCATCCATCAACTAAAATAAGCCCGTCAAAAACATCAACAGTATTAAGCCCAAAAAGGCAATTAAAAATGCCAGCTGATTGGACGCAACCAGATATGGTTTTAAAAATTAGCACTAAGCCTGGATTAAAATTTGATATTGCGATGTTTGAAATTAAAGCAGGATCAAAAATAAGATTGGTCTTTAATAATAATGATGACATGATGCACAATGTTGTAGGGGTTATGCCTGGCAGTGCAGATGAAGTAGCAGATCTTGCTATAAAACTTGGCCTAAAGGGTTCTCAAATGAACTATGTTCCTAGGTCATCTAATGTATTATTTAATACATCACTACTCCAACCTCATTCTTCAGAATCTATTTACTTTATAGCGCCAACAAAACCAGGAGAATATACTTTTCTGTGTACGTACCCGGGACATGGATCTGTCATGAGAGGAATGTTGAAAGTGGTACAATAAAATAATTGGTAATTTGTCGAAAAAGGATAGGGTCAATCCCTGACAGTTTCAACATCAAAAAATGAAAAGTGCAGGCAATAGACTATGGTGTTTTCGACAAGTGAAATCTGAGTAAACTCACTAAATTTTCTGCCTCTAAAGTCTATCCTCGGTCCACGAATGTCTAACCTGAATAAACTAACTTTGGCAAATGGATAAAAGGCTTTTTTTAATCGATGCATTTGCCCTCATTTTTCGTGCTTACTATGCGTTAATTAGAAGTCCACGCATTACCAGTAAAGGGAAAAACACCAATGCGCAATTTGGATTTACCAATGCATTGATAGATTTGTTAAATAAGCAAAAACCAAGCCATATAGCCATTTGCTTTGATACAGCAGCTCCAACCGAAAGGCATATAGATTTCCCAGACTATAAAGCCAATAGACAAGAAGCACCAGAAGACCTCATCGCTTCACTACCAGATATAAAAAAAATCATCCAAGGATTTAATATTCCCATTATAGAGACCGACGGATTCGAAGCAGATGATGTTATTGGAACACTCGCAAAACAAGCTGAAAAAGAAGGATATGAAGTGTTCATGGTAACACCTGATAAAGACTATGGTCAACTTGTATCTGAAAATATTAAAATATATAAGCCGCCATATCAAGGAGGCGACTTTGAAATTATTGGCCCAAAAGAAGTATGTGAAAAATGGAACATCGAAGATGTTTCACAAGTCATTGATATCCTTGCCATGATGGGTGATGCTGTAGATAATATACCAGGTATCCCAGGGATTGGAGAAAAAACAGCTGCAAAACTTCTCGCAGAATATGGAACAGTTGAAAATGTTCTAGAAAATGCCAATAATATCAAAGGTTCAATGGGTGAAAAGGTTAGGCAAGGAAAAGATCTTGCCATGATGAGCAAAAAACTCGCCACCATCATCACGTCAGTTCCGGTAAACTTTCATGAAGGAGAATTTCTATTGAAAGAAGTAAATAAAGAAGCACTAAAAGAAATCTTCAGCGAACTTGAATTTAGAACAATTGGTAAACGAATTCTTGGTGAAGATATTCCCGTAGCAGGACCAATTGAGAAACAAGGAACAACTGTACAAGGAAATCTATTTGGAGGATCAATGACTGTTGCATCAACAAATGTTGAAAATGCTAATGAAGAAGAAAATACGGGAGATATATCAGCTGATAAAAATATAAACAATACACCGCATCAGTATGAGCTTATTGATTCTCCTGAAAAGATAGATCAATTAATTTCATCACTGCATAATGAAAAAGAAATTTGCTTTGACACAGAAACAACTGGTCTTGATGCCAATCAAGCATCCATTGTAGGTATGAGTTTTTCAGTGAAAGAAGGAACAGCGAGTTATGTTGCATGTCCAGAAGACAAAAACGAATTAAAAAACATACTTGATAAATTCATTCCATTATTTAACGACCCATCCATAACATGGATTGGCCAAAATTTGAAATATGATTTACTCATTTTAAAAAATATTGGAATTGAATTAGCCGGGAATATATTTGATACGATGCTAGCCCACTACGTCATTGAACCAGAAGGTAAGCGCAGTATGGATCTATTGAGTGCAAAATACCTTGGTTATGAAACTGTCAAAATCACAGAACTTATTGGCAAAAAGGGAAAGAACCAAGGGAATATGCGTGATGTAGAAATCGAAAAGATAAAAGAATATGCCGGAGAAGATGCTGACATAACACTACAACTAAAAAATATTTTCACTCCCGAATTGAAAAAAAAGGAAGTCGAAAAAATATTTAATGAGGTAGAGAGTCCACTCGTTAAAGTACTTGCTAATATGGAATTCGAAGGGGTTAGGGTGGATACCGATTTTCTTAAAGAGTACTCAAAAGAATTAGATAAAGAAGCAAAAATCGCAGAAGAGTCTGTCTATAAAATAGCAGGAGTTCGATTTAATCTTGCTTCACCAAAACAACTTGGTGAAGTATTGTTTGAAAAATTAATGCTTGACCCAAAAGCAAAAAAAACAAAAACAGGTCAGTATGCAACTGGAGAAGATGTATTGCAAAAACTTGCACATCAGTTTCCTATCGTTTCAGATATTCTTGCCTTCCGCGAATTAACAAAATTAAAATCAACGTATATTGATGCATTACCTTTGTTGATTAATCCCAAAACTGGACGTGTGCATACAACCTATGCGCAAGCAGTAGCTGTAACAGGTAGGCTATCAAGTACTAATCCAAATCTGCAAAATATTCCAGTTAGAAGTGATCGTGGTAAAGAAATAAGAAAAGCATTTATCCCAAGGGATAATGACCATGTATTAATTTCGGCAGACTATTCGCAAATAGAATTAAGAATTGTAGCTGCTATTAGTGGAGATGCAAACATGTGTGATGCATTTAAAATGGGTAAAGATATTCATACTGCCACTGCCGCTAAAGTATATGGAGTAAATGAAGAGGATGTTACAAAAGAGATGCGGTATAAAGCAAAGAGTGTCAATTTTGGGATTATATATGGACAAGGTGCATTTGGTTTAGCAGAAAATTTAGCCATTAGCAGAACGGAAGCCAAAACGATTATAGATAATTATAAAAAAGAATTCCCTGGCATAACTCATT
>CAMCBE010000087.1 GCA_945872805.1 Chitinophaga pinensis
TGTCCGTTAAATGTTTCACCTTGCCATTTACTTCCTTCCAATATGGAAATCCACTTTGCCTGCTCCATGAAAATAAACTATCAACAGAGTCTTCAAGATCTACCCCCAACTTGCCAACAAACCCAGTCTCATAACCTGATTGTTTCAGCAAATATGGATAACTATTATTCGTGTACACTTTGCGTAATGGCGGTCTATTAAACGTGAAATTATGCGTTCGTTCATATAATCCGGTAATGATACTTGCACGACTAGCTGCGCAAATTGGGGTTGTCACCATAGCACGGCTGAATCGAACTCCGTTATGTGCAAGACTATCTATAACTGGAGTTTGAATAATTTTGTTTCCTGCACAACCGAGCATATCCCATCGCTGGTCATCAGTCAAGATAAATATGATATTAGGTCTTTTAGCAGTTTTATTATTCTGTGAAATGGATTTGGAGGTAGATAATAACCCAAGTATCAAAAATGCAAAAACACAATTACGAGCGGGATAATTCAATCTATTCAGTTTATACAATCAAATTAATAAATTAAACCCATTTAGTTTACTTCATTAGATATTACTCAAGATAGATAAACGGTAAAAATATCCTCTATCAACGATCTTTCTATTTAATTTGCAGTAATTCTCCATAAGGCGAATGTAATCTATGACTTTATTAGAAGTAAATCAGATCAGTAAATCGAAAGGCGCCACACTAAAGCAAACTACATTTAGCGTGCCTCAATTTTCAAAAATAGCCGTAATTGGAGAAACGGGATCAGGAAAAAGCACACTGCTTAAATTAATAGCTGGATTACTTGAACCAGAAACAGGTTTAATCGAGTTCGAAGGCAAGAAGGTTTTAGGCCCAAATGAAAAATTAATCCCAGGGCATGACAGCATAGCATACCTATCTCAGCACTTTGAACTCCATAATAACTATTACGTTCATGAACTTTTAGAATATGCTACTAAAATTTCAGATAAAGAAGCTGCTGAAATATTTCAAGTATGCCAAGTCAGCCAATTGCTTAAACGTAAAACAGACCAACTCTCTGGAGGAGAAAGACAACGAATTGGCTTGGCAAAATTATTAGTTGGTTCCCCTAAATTACTATTACTAGATGAACCTTTTTCAAATCTAGACATGCTGCATAAAAAAACAATTCGAAAAGTGATTCAAGACCTTTCAGAGAAATTAAAAATAACTTGCCTGCTTGTCTCGCACGATCCTGTTGATATCCTTTCATGGTCTGATCATATCCTTGTAATGCATGAAGGAAATATTATTCAACAAGGTAATCCTAAAGACATTTATTGTAACCCAATTAATGAATATGTAGCTGGACTTCTAGGAGAATATACAATTATCAGTCCTAGCTCAAAAATAATTCAAAGAGCATTCACAAATTCTCCAAGTGAGTCCCCCGTCTTTCTAAGACCTGAATCATTCGAGATTAATACAAACAACAGCAATGGGATTGAAGGGGTAATTAAAAAAATAGCATTTTGTGGAAGCTATTACAGAATCGAAGTTGATACTGAAGAGCAATCACTAATTCTATACACCAACCTAAGTAGGCTTCGGATTGGATCCCAAATTTATATAAAGCGAAATCAGAATTAATTCATAGTAGAATAAAGAAGATTATTAAAACAGTATATAGTAATAACTAGCCCTCAAAAAGTCATTTCAAATCTCAGGCGGCGAAAAACAACGTGTGGCCATTGCTAGAGCATTAATTAATGAGCCCATGATTGTAATGGACGATGAGCCTACCGGAAACCTTGACAAAAAAAATGGGGACCTGGTGTTGGCTATTTTTAAAGAATTATCCGCAGCCTTAAACCAAACTCTGTTAATCGTTACAAACGATCCAAGCTTTGCTGAAAAAACGGATCGAATCATTCGAATGGAAGATGGTTGAATTATTTCGTCCTAGCCCAGACATTACAGCATAATTTTCTCTCTTTAGCTGAAATTAATATTTCACTTTTTATATAAAGAGGCCTTATCTTTAGAAAGGTATGAAGTATAAAATCGGAATGAACCTCTTGCTCTGGGGAACTGAAATTGATGAATCACTTTTCTCGGTACTAGAGAAGATTAAATCAGCAGGATACGATGGCGTAGAAATTCCAATCTTTAACACCAATCCGGATAGCTGGAAATCGTGGAGAACAAAGCTAGATGAACTTGGATTGGAAAGAATCGCTGTCACCATCAATGGGCCTGAACATAATCAAATTAGCGCTGATCCACTTATTAGAAAATCAACTTTAGAACGAAATAAAAAAGCACTAGACTGCGCCAAGGTCTTAGGGGCAACCCTCATGACTGGACCATTTCATTCCGCTCTCGGTACATTCACTCGAACCCAAGTTACACAAGAAGAAAAAAAATGGGCTGTAGAAAACTTACGTGAATTGGCAGAATACGCCGATTCACTTGAAATTACCTTAGGACTTGAATACTTAAATAGATTTGAAAGCTACCTCGTTTCTTGTCTAGACGAATTGATTGATTTAATAAATGAAATCAATCATCCAGCATGCAAAATTATGTTCGACACATTTCACGCTAACATAGAAGAAAAAAGTTTACCAAAGGCAATTGAAAAATTAGGCGACAAACTCATTCATATACAATTATCTGAAAACGATAGAGCTACATTAGGACAAGGACATATTGATTTCCCTTCTATACTCGAAGCACTAGATAAAATAAACTACAATGGCATGGTCAGCGTAGAAGCATTCAGTAGTAAACTAAGTGCAGCAAATATTTGGCGTAAAATGTTTGACTCTGAATTGCAACTAGTGGAAGACAGCATTAACTACTTAAAAAGTATACAACATGAAAATTAACATCGCCATTGTTGGCCTTGGATTTGGTTCTGAATTTATTCCTATTTACCAAAGACATCCACATACTAATATGTATGCGATTTGTCAACGCAACGAAGAAAAATTAAACGCAATTGGAGATGCATTTGGTATTGAGAAAAGATACTCAGATTATGATGAGTTGCTAAAAGATTCTAATATAGATGCTGTTCACATCAACTCCCCAATTCCCAATCATGCTGAGCAATCATTAAAAGCGATATATGCCGGAAAGCATGTAGCCTGCACAGTGCCCATGGCTACTAGCATTGAAGATTGTATGAAAATCGTCAAAGCATGTAAAGAAACTGGAAAGAAATACATGATGATGGAAACTGTAGTGTATGCTAGAGAGTTTCTATTTGTAAAAGAACTTCACGAAAAAGGGGAATTAGGCAAAGTACAATTCTTAAAAGCATCTCATCAGCAAGATATGGATGGATGGCCTGACTATTGGCCCGGTCTACCTCCAATGCACTATGCAACACATTGTGTTGGACCAGTTGCAGGACTACTAAAACTTGAAGCTGAATATGTTTCTTGTTTTGGATCTGGAACCATTCGTGAAGAATTATCACAAATTCATAACTCCCCGTTTGCAGTTGAATCTGCACACATCAAATTCAAAAACAGTGATCTCAGCGCCTATGTATACAGATCACTTTTTGATGTTGCACGCCAATATAGAGAAAGCTTTGAAGTATACGGTTCAAAAAAATCATTCGAATGGGCATTAATCGAGGATGAAGAACATGTTCTACATACCGCTAAACTTCCAGAGCATGAAATTCCAAAAAAAATAAAAGTGCCAGACTACGCAAATTTACTTCCAGAAGAAATCAGAGACTTCACCACAAAAGGAGTGTATGATGTAGCAGAAAATACACACCTAAGCTTTACACAAGGAGCAGGACATGGAGGCTCTCATCCTCACCTAGCACATGAATTTGTCATGGCAATAATAGAAGACAGAGATCCATTTCCAAATGCAGCACAATCTGCAAACTGGACTTCTGTTGGCATCTTAGCACATGAATCAGCTATGCAAGGTGGAAAAATTATGAACTTACCTGACTACTTCACAATCTAGAAAATATACTACATGAAAAAATTATTACTTGCCATTCTCTTAATTACTACAGTTAATTTATTTGCACAAGAAGGAAGAAGATTAGAAATATTATTTCTAGGTGATGATGGTCATCATGTACCCATAGAACGACTTCCAACACTTATGGCAGCACTTGGTCTAAAAGGAATCAACTTCACGTATTCAAATGATTTGGATGATTTGAATCCAACTACTTTAAATAAATACGATGCACTATTGATTTTTGCGAATTGGGATTCACTTCCACCTGCAGCAGAAAAATCATTGTTAGATTTTGTTGCATCAGGCAAAGGGTTCCTACCTATTCATTGTGCCTCTTATTGCTTCCGGAATTCATCTGAATATATAAAACTAGTAGGTGGGCAATTTTGGCGGCATAGAATGGATTCGATAAAAACAGAAACCGTTCAGCCAACTCATCCAATTATGCAAAACCTAAAATCGTTTACCGGATACGATGAAACATACCTCCATAGCCAACTTCAACCTGATAATAATGTATTAGCAGTACGAGAAATTAAAGCAGATCAAAGCAAAGATAAACCGGGTGAAAAAACAGAACCCTATACCTGGACAAGAACCTATGGTAAAGGAAAAATATTCTACACGGCCTATGGTCATGACGAAAGAACCTGGGCTCAAGAAGGTTTTCAACAACTCATTTATAATGCAATTGTTTGGACAGTGAATGATGAAGCACTTGCATCCTTTAATGCAAGAAACCCAAAGCCATTTGAATACAGGGCCGCAAAACTTCCAAACTACGAACAAAGACCTGGCGTTCAATATCAGCAAGTACCATTATCGCCAAGCGAATCTATTAAGCATATACAAATACCGGTTGATTTTAAACTAGAAATGTTTGCTTCAGAACCTAATGTAATGCACCCTATCGCATTAAGTTGGGATGAACAAGGACGTCTTTATGTATTGATTACAAAGGACTATCCGAATGAACGAAAAGAAAATGGTGGAAGTGATTATGTCTTACGATGTGAAGACACAAACAATGATGGCAAAGCAGATAAGTTTACAAAATTTGCAGATGGATTGAGTATACCAACAGGTATGGTATTTGCCAATGGCGGTCTTATTGTATCTCAAGCACCCCATATGCTATTTTTAAAAGATACTGACGGCGATGGCAAAGCAGATCTTCGAAAAATTTTATTTAGTGGCTTTGGTACAGAAGATACGCATGCAGGTCCTTCGAACCTACACTATGGATTTGACAACTGGATATGGGGATGTGTTGGCTACTCTGGCTTTGAAGGAAAATTTGGGAATGCAGATTCACTTCGCTTCTGGCAAGCATTTTATAGATTTAAACCAGATGGAAGTGACCTGCAGTGGATGACAAGTACATCAAACAATACATGGGGATTTTCATTCAACGAAACCAATGATGTATTTGGCTCAACAGCAAACAACTCACATGGTTGGTATATGGCCATCCCACATACCTATTTCAATTCAGCAAAATATGTTGAAAATGGAAGTAGAAGCACTGATACTCATCGTGACATGAAGCCCATCACTGAAAAAGTAAGACAGGTTGATGCGTTTGGAGGCTTTACTGCTGCAGCAGGACATAATTTTTATACAGCAAGAGCCTTCCCTAAAAAATATTGGAACAAAATTGCATTTGTATCTGAACCTACAGGACATATTCTTCATCAAAATAGCATGGTGAAAAATGGAACAGATTTCTCTGATGCAGAAAGCTTCAATCTTATGGCCAGTGCTGATGAATGGTTCTCGCCTGTATTTGCTGAAGTAGGTCCAGATGGTGCTGTTTGGGTAGCCGATTGGTATAGCTATATTATTCAGCACAACCCAGTTCCAGAAGGCTATGACAATGGTTTTGGTAATGCTTACCAAACTGATCTACGCGATTTCACCCATGGAAGAATTTATAGGGTTTCTTATAATAATGCCCCTAAATACACTCCATTAACACTTTCAGAGAACAATGTAGATGGACTCCTAGCAGCATTAAAAAATGACAATATGTTTTGGCGCATGCATGCTCAGCGCATGCTGGTAGAACGTGGCAAAAATGATGTTGTTAGCAAATTGATAGATATGGTGAAAGATTATTCTGTTGATGAAATTGGAATCAATGCACCTGCAATTCATGCACTATGGACATTGAAGGGCTTAAATGCTTTGGATGCTGCCACACTAGATATTGCACTTAAACACCCATGTGCTGATGTTAGAAAAAATGCCATAAAAACATTGGAATTCAATTCATCATCTATAAATAAAATCATTGAATTAAATCTATTAAATGATAAAGACCCATTGGTTGTAATGAATTCAGTTCTGCTGCTTTCTAAATCACCACTAGATGAAGCTGCTGAAAAAATAGTGATGGAGAAATTAAACAATACAAAAGATGCAGATGATAGATGGCTTCCTGATGCATTTGCTTGTTTACTAACTGCAAATGGGGGAAAGTTGATGAAGAAACAACTCGATATACAAATCGAAAAAGCCGCTACAAAACCTATCTCACATGAACCAATGTCTCATGATCATATGAATATGCCAAAGAAAACAGAATCAGCTAAAGTGGAAAAAAAATCTGAAGGGATTGATCTTGTAGTGAGCAATATCAAAATTGTTCCTTCGAATCCTGCCGTTAGAGAAAGGATTTATGTAACGGTAGAACTTAAAAACCAAGGATCTAAAGACCTTAAAAAAGATGTCTTCATCCCATTGAATATTCGATTCGAAGGAATGGGAAGTAAAATCGATGAATATAGCAGAAACTTCAAAGAAGGAGTAAAAGCTGGCGAAACAGTTTCGATTACCCAAACACTCAACGGTCCATGGGTTGGGAACATCAGTTTTTCAACCGATATCGTGGGTGATTATAATGTTTATATAGACATCGATAAAACAAATGAAATAACAGAAAGCAATAAAAACAACAACTTCGCCAACAAAAAAATAAGTTTCTTATTGCCACCAGACATGCAGTCATTCTCTATGGAAAGAGCAATCAGAAGCTATGCGTCTATAGCTCCTATCGACTCATTGGTTGCCTTGATTAGAAAATCACAATCACTAGATAGTGAAGGAAAAAATGCCGTTATCAAAGCAATTTCTAATGGATGGAACTATGAAGTAAAAAATAGTAAGTTGAAGGCGTCAGATAAAACATTCTTAGCAAGCTTAAATAATAACCAAAATGAACGGCTTACAAAAATTCTAACGGCTTGGAATGTGATAGCACCTGCAACCCCAGCACTAGACTTAAAAAAAATAGTCATCAAGACAATCAAAGAAGCAATGAAATTTGACAAGAAAGAATTCAGCGTAAAGGCTGGACAAACAGTTGAAATCACCTTTGAAAATCCTGATGCTATGCAACACAACTTCGTAATTGTAAAACAAAAGATGCTATCTAAGGTTGGACAGGCAGGAGATAAAATGATCAAAGACCCAAAAGGGTCTGAGAAAAATTTTGTTCCTACCATGCCAGAAGTATTGTTCGCTAGCACGCTTGTCAATCCCGGTCAATCATTTAAGCTAACATTCAAAGCGCCTTCAGTAGTTGGAGACTACCCTTACCTATGTAGCTTCCCCGGACATTGGACCCTTATGAATGGCATTATGAAAGTGACTAAATAAGGTATCTTATAAGCAAACAACCTATAATTCAACCCCTTGCTTTCTGCAAGGGGTTTTTTCATTCAAAATCTGTCCTATCCTCTATCATTCTATTTTCCTTAACATGGATATTTCTAACTTTGAATTCACAGAATAATAATAACATGAAACATCTTATACTGATTCTCTCCTCGCT
>CAMCBE010000088.1 GCA_945872805.1 Chitinophaga pinensis
GGCCCGTACATTGTTCCTTATCCCTATACTCGCCAAGTGTTGCTGAAGTTTTTGATGAGCCGATTCAATGGAGGCATTATTATTCTTCCAAATATCATGCATCACATGAGGAGTAGCTGTAAAGGTTTCATAGCCCAATTCAATCAATCCATTTAGTAACAACACTGAAGTTTCGAGATCTGGAGAACCATCATCGATACCAGGAAGGATATGAGAATGATAATCAGTCTTCAACAGATGAAATGGAAAAGATGGAAGTGATTTGCGTTTGAAGAAAAACAAAATATTACAATTAATTACTTAGTTGTTGAGTGCTATATTCAGCATAGACACTTTTTAATCCTTCACGTAGTCCAATTTTATATGTCCAACCCAAAGAAGCCAGCTTAGAAACATCCAATAATTTTCTAGGCGTCCCATCTGGTTTTGTATGGTCAAATTGGATAGTGCCTTGAAAACCTACTACTTCCTTAATCAAAAGGGCCAATTCGGATATTGTAACATCCTCCCCGGCACCAATATTTACTAATCCTTGCTCATCATAATTTTCCATTAAAAAACAACACGCTTGGGCAAGGTCATCAACATGAAGAAATTCTCTTCTTGGTGTACCCGTTCCCCAGACCGTAACAGAAGGCTCATTATTTAATTTCGCCTCATGGAATTTTCTGATTAAAGAAGGAAGAACGTGGGCATTTTGTAAATCGTAATTATCATTCGGACCGTATAAATTGGTTGGCATTACAGAAATAAAATTACAACCATACTGAGCACGATACGCATCACATAGTTTTATGCCTGCAATTTTTGCAATCGCATACGGCTCGTTGGTATGCTCTAAAACACCCGTCAACATGGACTCCTCTTTCATGGGTTGCGGAGCAAACTTTGGATAGATACATGAAGAACCAAAAAACAATAATTTCTTTACCCCTATTTTATACGCCGCATGAATAACATTTGACTCCATCATCAAATTCTGATAAATAAAATCAGCACAATAGGTATTGTTTGCCATGATACCACCTACCCTAGCAGCTGCTAAAAAAATATAGTCAGGCTTCTCCGCTTCAAAAAAAATATTTACGGCATGTTGGTTAATAAGATCCAACTCCGCCGAATTCTTAAGAATAAAGTTTGTATACCCCGTCTTTTTTAAGAAACGATGCACAGCTGAACCCACCATTCCACGATGACCTGCGATGTATATTTTAGCGTTTAAATCCATTGAAGGAGTTGAGGAAGGTTTAGAAAGGTTGAGGGAAGTCTAGAAAGGTTTAGGGAGGTTGAGGAAGGTTTAGAAAGGTTGAGGGAAGTTTAGGAATGTTTAGAAAGGTTGAGGCGTAAACTATTCATGCTGATTTTTAACATTGAATCCGTATTCCTTTAGAAACTTTTCTTTCTTAAACAGCGCTACATCACTGCTTACCATATCTTTTACCAACATAGCCAAATCATATTTAGGCTTCCAGTTCAATTTAGTCATCGCTTTGGTTGGGTCTCCAATCAACAATTCTACTTCAGTCGGTCTAAAATAGGCAGCATCCACAGCCACTACTTCTCTCCCAATTTCAACAGGGTATTCCGAATTATTAGCAGCCACCACATACCCTCTTTCATCTACCCCTTCACCTTTAAATTCAACGATTATTCCTACTTCAGCAAACGACATTTTCACAAAATCACGAACGGGTGTGGTTATGCCTGTGGCAATCACATAATCTTCTGGTTCCGGCTGTTGGAGTATACGCCACATGGCTTCAACATAATCTTTTGCATGGCCCCAATCACGACGAGCATCTAAATTCCCAAGATAAATTTTGTCTTGTAGCCTTAACGCAATTTTAGCAACACCACGGGTTATCTTTCGCGTAACAAATGTTTCCCCACGTAATGGACTTTCATGATTGAATAAAATTCCATTTGCAGCAAACATATTATATGCTTCTCGGTAATTAACTGTGATCCAATAAGCATACATCTTTGCTACCGCATAAGGTGAACGCGGATAAAATGGGGTAGTTTCTTTTTGTGGTACTTCTTGCACCAACCCATATAATTCAGATGTAGAAGCCTGATAAATTTTTGTTTTTTTAGTAAGCCCGAGTAAACGAACTGCTTCTAGTATTCTAAGTGTACCAATACCATCCGCATTAGCCGTGTATTCTGGTGTGTCGAAGCTTACTTTAACGTGGCTCATTGCTGCCAAATTATAAATCTCATCGGGCTGAACCTCTTGTATAATGCGAATTAAGTTAGTAGAATCAGTTAAGTCGCCATAATGCAACGTAAGTTTAATTCCCTTCTCATGAGGGTCTTGGTATAAATGATCTATACGATCAGTATTGAAAAGAGAAGACCTTCTTTTAATGCCATGAACAGTATACCCTTTTTCCAAAAGCAATTCGGTAAGGTATGCTCCATCTTGTCCGGTGACCCCTGTAACTAATGCTACTTTACTCATAGGTTTATAAACTGTTTAATTTTTCTCAATGGCTTCAAAATTAATGTAAAATAATGAGGTTTTAGCCCATTCATGGCCCATGCCATTCTATCTTCCTGATTCGCTATCAGCCTATTCTTAATCGATGCAGTGCTTTTTCCACCTTGCCTCATATTTACTATTACATCTTGTAGGTAAGCGGCCTTAATTTCATGTTTAAGTAAAAGACGAAGCATCAACTCGTAATCAGCTGAGGAATTCAATACCGTATTAAACATCCCTAGATTCAGGTATACACTACGTCTAACAAAAAATGTAGGATGAGGAGGCATCCATCCCCAATAAAAATCACTGATTTTATACCCGCCCGACCTCCACTTACGCTCAACTTTATGGGTGTCGATCGAATCCACAAAATTCAAATCAGCATACACCGCATCAACGCTACTATCGTTAAATAATTCCGCTACGTTGTGTAAAACGTCACGGTGTGAATATAAATCGTCTGCATTCAAGATACCAACCACATCACCGCTTGCCATTTCAATGCCTTTATTCATGGCATGGTAAATGCCTTTATCTTTTTCAGACACATATTTTGAAACATGGGGAAAACGAGAAACAATTTCCGAGGTATGATCAGATGAAGCTCCGTCAATAATGATATGCTCAATTGATTCATGCGATTGATCTGCAATACTGGTTAATGTATCTCCAATGGTTGAAGCAGCATTGTCACTGAACACATTGATGATTAGTTGATCTCCTTTTTGAGCACGTTGCTCGGGCACGTTGAATTGACTATACTTTGTAGAATCAATGTCCCCTTGCAAGTACTGCAACTTACTATAGGTAGTGCAAGAAGTTAAATAAAAAAGTGCAGCTATGAATGATATGAACCTCATGAGGTTTATAGTTTTATAATTAAAGTTTAATAACATTTTTGCGATCGAATTTTGCAGTGAGAATAAATCCTAAACTATCTATTCTTACCTCTACGATATTATTCCCCATCGTCCTAATTACCCGACCAGATGCACCCATCATCACACCGGCATTGACCATTACTTCATCAGCTGGATTTACATCGATGGCTCTTATTTCAACATCATCGTATTCAGACATGAATCTTTTAATCTCAACGATTTCTTCATCTTTAACAATAGCCGGTTTACCATTCCAATATACAAAATTCAGAATGCCGTCCACATATCGAATGTCAGTCTTTAATTCTTCGGATACCCTTACGAAAATATAACTTTTGAATAATGGCTCTTCAATAACCTTGATTCGGTCACTCCATTTTCGCCTCACCTTATTTAATGGGCAATAGGCTTCAATCCCTTTCAACTGTAAAGAGTTAAAAATTTTCTTTTCCCACCTTGGCTTGGTATACAATGCATACCATTTTTTAAGATCGCTCATTGTGTGTTTTTTATGGCTTCGCCTCCTCAGTCACATCACTAAAATGGACCAAGTAAATTGTTTGCCTTTCCTCTTGAATCTTTCAAGCGTATAAAACAACGCTGCTGGCTCAATGATAATTCAATTAAGTGCAGGTAATCTTAACGCTAGCTGTTAATTATCAACACATTATAAAAAATGAAAAAGGAGATAGAAACCAGGAAGAGAAGTTGGTATACTTAAACTCCTCACCATATCTTTTATCTCCCTAATCACTTTTTTTCATCTTCTTAATTTAACGAAAAATGAAGATGATTAGTGTGCAGATGGCAGACTAAATCATCATGCCAAAATGCCTAAAATTTCTGGTTAATCCAACTTTTTGTCCCGTGCAATCATTCTGTCACGATTCGCCATTTCCCATGCAGTATGGAAAATCAATTGTGCACGTTTTGCCATCAATACATAGTTGATTTTGTCGGGGGTATCGGTTGGTTGATGGTAATCTGCCAATAACATGCCATCATAATAGAATATGATCGGCACGCCTTTGCTAGCGAAATTATAATGATCACTTCTGTAATAAATGCGTTCGGTGTCTTTAGGATCATTAAATTTATAATCCAACACAAGCTTTGTAAACTGCTTATTTACCCCCTCGCTGATTGGCTTTAATTCAGTACTCAATTTATCATCCCCCACAACATAAATATAATTGGTTGTATCGCCTGAAGTGCGCTCTGTGTCTATCCTTCCGATCATATCGATGTTAAGATCAGCAGTAACTTTATCCAATGGAATGGTTGGGTGATTTGAGTAATACTCAGAACCCCAAAGGCCTTTTTCTTCACCGCTAACAGCCATGAATAAGATGTTGCGACGTGGCCCTTTTCCGGCAGCTTTTGCTTTAACAAAAGCCTCAGCAATTTCCAATACGGAAACAGTACCAGAGCCGTCATCATCTGCACCATAGTAGATAACATCGCCATCCTTGCCTAAGTGATCATAATGGGCAGTAATCACTAGCCACTCATCAGATTTATCAGATCCTTCAAGGTATCCAAGTACATTGCTACTAGCCAACTCAGTGATTGCCTTTTGAAAAGAAAGTGTAAGATTAGCATTGATCACGGTACCATCAACTTTACCTTTTTTTCCAGCTTCTTTCCAAGCAATCCAACATGAATCACTTCCCGCAATGGCTGAAGCTGTTTTGTCGGAGATGGTATAAATATTAGGGAATACTTCAGACTTAAACATATTGTTGCTTAGCGCCCCAGCCGGTTTACCCGACTTGCGCGGAAATCCTCCGCCAGAGATAAGTATTGCCGCGGCTCCTTTACTTCGAGCCGTGAGCATCTTTCCGTACATACCGGAAGATGCCATATATCCAGCTTCAGAAGGCTTAAAATCTGCAGGGGCCCCTTCCATAATTAATACCACTTTGCCAGCTACATTTAGTCCAGCATAATCATCCACATCCTTATCAACAATACCATGTCCAACAAAAACAATTTCAGAAAAATTATTGGTGACATTATTGTTTAAATAGTACGACGGAACAAAATCTTTATCCAGCTCAAACTCTTTGCCATCAAGCATTAGATCAACACCTAACAAACTATCTTTATACACAGGGTATGTCATTTGATACGATCCTTTGTTTCCCGGTTTTAGTCCGAGCGACGCAAAATGATTTTCGATATAGGCTGCTGCCTTACGTTGCCCTGGGCTTGCTGTTTCGCGGCCTTCCATTTCTTTTCCGGCAACAATATACAGATGCTTACTAAGGTCTTCCGCCGTGATGGTTGCTGCAAAGGTTTTTGAAGCAGTTGCCGTTTTCTGAGCAAATGAAGTTGTTCCTAAAAGCAAAAAGATAAAAAGGGTGAGAAGCTTTTGCATACTGAGTAAAAGTTTATCGATTATAATGACCTGACTATACAAGAGCAATATCGCTTAAAAAATTGAAAAGTTAACCACTATGTGTTACCAGTCATCACAATGAAGTATACTAAAAATAGTATGTGAAAATTTGGCACTAATTTAATACGTAAAATCAGTGCTTTAGCCCCATTAAAACGGAAATTAAAGTGTAGAATTTTGTAGAATAACCATGTAAAATGAGTAATCCCCTGTTGGCAAAATACAATTAGGAAAAGAATGAAATACCTTACATCTTACCAACCCGTGTTGCGTGTCGTCCCCCTTCGAATTCGGTTGCAAGGAATACATCCACTATCTCTAATGCTGCGTCTACCGGAATAAAGCGGGCAGGCACGCAGATTATATTGGCATCATTGTGTGCACGTGCTAAAATAGCAATTTCCTTTTCCCAACAAATGGCTGCGCGAATTCCAGCATGTTTGTTGGCGGTAATAGCCACACCGTTAGCAGAACCGCAAACGAGTACACCAAATAATGAAACTCCGGTTTCAACAGCAGATGCCACGGCATGCGCATAATCAGGGTAGTCGCATGATGCCTCCGTAAAGGTTCCTAGATCGTTGACCTCAAAACCTGCTTGCGTAAGGTGATCTTTGATCGCTTCTTTGTAGCTGAAGCCTGCATGATCTGAACCGATGGCTATTTTTTTCATGGCAAAAGAATTAATTAAAATTTATTCCCAATCCTTATCTCTATTCTTGCTTACTCTAGCTGCGATGATGATGCTTATTTCGTATAACATCACCAGAGGAATAACAACAATCAACTGAGATCCCCAATCGGGTGAAGGCGTAATTATTGCTGCAAGAACAAGCAAAACAACATATGCGTATTTGCGGTATGTTTTCAAGAAGGCAGGAGTAATGATGCCGAGCTTAGCCAGTACCCAAGTAGCCATCGGCAATTCAAACGCAACCCCAGCGCCTAACGTAATATCAATGAGCGTATCAAGGTAATCACTCAGGGTTGGCATATAATTTATAGAGCCCAATGTTCCAATGGTATAGTTGGCTAAAAAGTTAAACGTAAATGGAGCTAGCATGAAATAACCGAAGCAGGCTCCGATGAAAAAAAATAAGCTTATCCAAAAGATGATTCCACCAGTATACTTAAGTTCTGTAGGCTTTAAGGCTGGGCGAATAAATTTCCATACTTCCCAACAAATCATTGGAAAGGCAACAATCAAACCTCCTACAAATGCAATGGTGATACTCGACATGAATGTTCCACTGATGGAATTGACTTGCAGATTCAGCTTCATCGGAGGCATACATAATGAGTCGCCCAACCCGAGGAGGTGACTCATTTTACAGAAAACCCGGTATGAGATAAAGTCATTGTGCGTCGGGCCCATGATGACGATATCAAAAATTTCATCGATATAAATAAAGAATAAGATAGCACAGACAACGATGGTTAATACAGAACGTACGATATGCCAACGAAGTACCTCAAGATGGTCTATGAAACTCATCTCCGATTCCGGATCCCCACTATTCCTAAGGCGTTTGAAAAATGATGGTTCTGTTGCCAACAAGTAAAATTTAGAGTGGCAAAGTTAATGAAAATTGGGCAGAGAAAGGGAGGAAAGAGCAGGGGAAGAGGCAATAGGCAATAGGGAAGAGGCAAGAGGCAAGAGGGAATAGGGAAGAGGCAATAGTGAATACAAAAAGGCACAGAGGCACAGAGCAAGGGAAGAGGCAATAGGCAAGAGGGAATAGGGAATACAAAAAGGCACATGGGCACAAAGCGCCAAGCGTTCAGCGTCAAGCGCGCGAAGCGCCAAGCGTTCAGCGTCAAGCGCGCGAAGCGCCAAGCGTTCAGTGCGAAGCGCCAAGCGTAAAGCGTCAAGCGCGCGAAGCGCACAGCGTTTTCAAAACTCCACCCCTTCAACCTGTATATCCACCACCCGCCAATGACCATCTAATGAAACTAACTCCACACGCCAATTCCCTTTTACCATATCACACTGATCTGAATAGCAATTTGCCACTTCGTGCATGCC
>CAMCBE010000089.1 GCA_945872805.1 Chitinophaga pinensis
TAGATACCTATCATCATACCATGTTTGAGATGCTTGGTAATTGGAGTTTTGGTGATTACTTTAAAGAAGAAGCAGTCTTGTGGAGCTGGGAATTATTAACGGACGTATATGGCATCCCGAAGGATAGGATATACGCATCCGTATTTGAAGGGGATGTAGCTGAAAATCTCCCCGCTTCAACAGTGGCATTAAAAGTATGGAAATCGTTATTGCCAGATGATCATATCGTATACGGGAATAAAAAAGATAATTTTTGGGAAATGGGGGATACTGGGCCATGCGGACCATGTAGTGAAATACATGTTGATTGTCGCCCTGATGATGAGAGGGCATTAACACCAGGTCATCTGTTAGTAAACAAAGATCATCCTCAAGTAATTGAAATCTGGAATAATGTATTCATGCAGTATAATCGCTTAAAGGATGGAAGTTTACAGCCTTTAGCTGCTACGCATGTCGATACAGGTATGGGACTAGAGCGTTTGGTACGTGTGTTGCAGGGAAAATCTTCTAATTATGATACAGATATTTTCTCTGGTTCTATTCAACAGACAGAAAAAATAGCAGGTAAAAAATACAGTTTTGGTGATTCGAAACAAGATGTAGCGTTTCGTGTATTAGCAGACCATATTCGAGCTATTGCATTCACAATTGCAGATGGGCAATTGCCTTCTAATACAGGTGCAGGCTATGTTATACGTAGAATTTTGCGTAGAGCAGTGCGTTATTATTATTCTTACTTAGACGTTAAAGAGCCAATGCTTTATAAATTGTTGCCAGGTTTAGCTGAACAATTTAAAGATGTATTCCCTGAATTGTTTGCTCAACTAAGTTTTGTCGCCAAAGTTGTAAAAGAAGAAGAGGATACGTTCTTGCGTACGCTTGGTAAGGGATTAAAGAAAATTGATGACCTTATTTCTGTATCAAAGGATTCTGGTATTTTAAATGGAACTGAAGCATTTGAATTATATGACACATATGGGTTCCCTATAGATTTAACCAGATTGATTTCGCAAGAACATGGTATTCAAGTTGACGAGTTGGGATTCGAAAAAGAGATGCAGGTTCAGAAGAATAGAAGTCGAGCCGCTACAGTAACTGATGTAGATGATTGGATTGAAGTTAGTAAACCTGATCCTGTGCAAATTTCAGGCCTTACGAATGTGTTTATTGGATACGATAATTTCCAATGTGAGACGAAACTGCTTCGGTATAGAAAAGTTATTGCTAAAGGACAAACTACATTTCAATTGGTATTAGCGCATACTCCTTTTTATGCTGAAAGTGGTGGACAGGTTGGAGATACAGGCACAATCATAATGCACGGTCAGGTACTAGCTGTATTGAATACAAAAAAAGAAAATGACCTTATTGTGCATTCTGTTGAATCTATGCCAGATGCAATTCATGCAGATGTTATAGCAAGAGTAGATGAAGCTCGGCGAAAAGAAATTACGCTGCATCATAGCGTGACACATCTTTTGCATGCTGCATTAAGAATAGTGTTGGGGAACCATGTTGCACAAAAAGGTTCTCTTGTACAGGAGAAAGGAATGCGTTTCGATTTTTCTCATTTTGCAAAAATGACTGAAGAAGAATTGGATCAAGTAAGTGTAATTGTTAATCAAAAAATTAGAGAAAATATCCCCGTAGTTATTCGGGAGATGAATAAAGAAGAAGCATTGAAGCTTGGAGCGACGGCATTATTTGGTGAAAAATATGGCGATAAAGTTAGGGTAGTAACAATTGATCCGAATTATTCTGTTGAATTATGTGGGGGTACACATGTTTCTTCCACCGGGGAATTGGGGTATTTTATGATAGTCTCTGAATCAGGGATCGCTGCAGGGGTTAGGAGGATTGAGTCGATTTGTGGACAAGCGGCAGATATTAAAAACGCAGAAATCCAAGCTTTATTGAAAAAAATTCAAGTCGCCTTAAAAAATCCACATGATATCATTAAGGCTATTGAACAGCAACTTGATGAGACTGCTGCATTGAAAAAACTGCTGGAGCAGACTGAATTCAAGCTGCTTGCTTTTTTACAAAAAGAATTGTTAGCCAAAGCTGAGCAGATCAAGGGAATTAATTTTATATCAGATATTATAGATGTTTCTTCTCCTGAAATGCTAAAAAAGCTATGCAATGACCTGCGTAATGGGTTTTCAAAAACAGTTGTGATGCTCGGTACAATTAATGCTGGAAAGCCTCATGTAGCAATAGGGATTTCTGATAGTTTATCAGCTGATAATAGTCTAGATGCAATTACGCTAATTAAGTCACATGTAGCTACATCTATCAAAGGTGGCGGTGGTGGTCAAAAGGTATTGGCAACAGCAGGTGGTCAAAATCCAGACGGTTTGCAACTTGCTATCCAGGCTGTTCGTAAAGTGCTTTCTTAGTTTTTGACTAGGTTTTATCGTTCGTGTTTAAAATTTCTTTGGGTAAATTACAACAAAATATAGGGTTGATGTCAGTGGATGTATTATCAAAATATGAAGCGGTTATTGGTCTTGAGGTGCATGTGCAACTTCAAACTCAAAGTAAATTATTTGCAGCTGATGCTAATTCATTTGGTGCTTCACCAAATACGCATGTCAGTGCCATTACGCTTGGTCATCCTGGTACACTCCCTAAAATGAATCGGAAGGCTATTGAGTATGCAATTAGAATGGGTTTGGTTTGTCATGCTGAAATAGCTAAGTACAACTACTTTGCTCGGAAAAATTATTTTTATCCAGACCTACCAAAAGGGTATCAAATTTCTCAACATACTACACCAATTTGTTCTGGTGGATTTGTTTCCATTAAAACATCAGCTGGCAATAAAGAGATACTACTTACAAGAATACATCTGGAAGAGGATGCCGGGAAAAGCATACATGATCAGCACGATGGGTTCACTTTACTTGATTATAATCGAGCAGGTGTTCCATTGATAGAAATTGTTACAGAACCGGTTATTCATTCTTCAGAAGAGGCTGCAGCGTATGTTACTGAAGTAAGAAAGCTTGTTCGATGGATTGGAATATGTGATGGCAATATGGAAGAAGGAAGCTTGAGATGCGATGCGAATATTTCAATTCGCTTAAAAGGAGATCAGAGGTTAGGCACACGGGTAGAAGTAAAAAATCTAAATTCGATTAAGCACGTAAAACATGCTATTGAAATTGAAATTGAACGGCTTGTTGGCATTACAGAAATAGGTGAATCTATTATACAGCAAACGCGTGGTTATGATGCAGATGCTGGGACTACTTTTGCTATCAGAACAAAGGAGGATGCTGAAGATTATCGATATTTCCCAGAGCCAGATTTGGCCCCTTTTCATTTCACAGACTCATTTATAGAAACAATCAAAAACAAGTTACCTGATTTGCCTCAGCAGCGAATTATTCATTATATCCATGATTTAGGATTAACAGAATATGATGCGTCCCAATTGGTAGATGAGAAGTCGTTAAGTGATTTGTTTGAACGAATCGCTGCCGGAACTACTCATAAAAAGTTACTTGCTAATTTTTTTCTGGGTCCAGTTCGGTCGTATCTTAATGCCACTGAATTGAGCTGGGATGCTGTGGACATAAGTGTATCTCAGTGGGATGGTTTGCTTTCATTGGTTGCAGAAGGTAAGATTGCTTTTTCCATTGCAGCTCATGAAATTTTACCTCAACTTTATGGAAAGGTTAAAGCAGATGCGTTAGAAATCGCAACGAAACAAAATTTAATTCAAGATGCTGGCTCCGATGAAATAACAGCTTGGGTTGAACAGGTTTTGAATTCAATGCCAGAAAAAGTAGATGAATATAGAAAAGGAAAGAAAGGATTAATCGGGCTTTTTGTAGGAGAGGTTAAGAAAGTATCTAAAGGCAAGGCAGACCCTCGCATAGCAACTGAGTTACTAACTGAATTTTTAAATAAAAAATAATACACATGAAGAATTCAATTTTCATTTCTTTGGCTTTATTGTTGATCTCAACTCTTGGATGTAAGCATAAGGATCATAATATCAAAGTGAAGGTGGATGTTGTAAATGGGTCCTCTAAGCAATATGTCTATCTGGATTTGATTGAACTTGACGGCGTTGCCCCAACAGTTTTTGATTCTGTATTAATCGATAAAGAAAATGGACATGGTGAATTGAGAGGGGGTAAAAAAGATTCCGAAGCATTATACAGGTTACGTTTCCAAAAAGATCAGGGTGGTTTTTTCATTGTGCCCGACCAAGATGAAATTACCTTGAGTATTGATATTAAAAAGCCTGATTTATATATCGTTAGTTCACCTGGAAGTAAAGAGTTAAAATCCCTTTTGATTGGATTCAATGACAGAATTGGTTCAATAGATTCAATTCGTGGTGTAGTTCAGTCGTTAGGAACATCCAATGATAGTGGAAGGGTGCGTGCTGAGCAGACCTACATGAAAATAGTAGGGGAAACCGGAATGTATTTAGTTGATGTTGCACGTACTACGCCAACCCCTGCAGTAGCTTTGTATGCCCTTACCATGGCAAAAAACAATGTTAACGATACGCTTGTACTTCCAGTTGTTGATGGATTGAGTTCTCGGTTTCCAAACTCACCAAGAATTTATAAGTTTTCCGAAGTGTATAAAAGCATGTCTAATGTGAAAATGGAATCTGAATTGGTCGGAAAACCTGCTCCAGATTTTAGTTTACCAGATGTGGATGGCAATATGATTGAGTTAAAATCACTTCGCGGTAAATATGTTTTAGTTGATTTTTGGGCAAGCTGGTGCAGGCCCTGCAGGATGGAAAACCCTAATGTTGTTCAAGCTTATCAGAACTTTAAGAACAAAAATTTTGTGATCTTAGGCGTTTCCTTAGACAAGGAAAAGGAACCATGGTTAAAGGCAATTAAAAATGATAAATTAGATTGGGCGCAAGTCAGTGACTTAAAATACTGGGATAGTGAGGTTGTTCCATTATATAAGATTGAAGGAATCCCATTCAATGTTTTGATAGACCCTAATGGTATTGTCATAGCAAAAGAATTGAGAGGAAGTGCATTGCAAGACAAGCTAAGAAGTGTCTTAAAATAGGCATCTTCATGATGTCGTTTATCTGTGTGACGATGATCTTATTAGCTCTCTAATCCTCTATTTATTTTCTTTCTTTTGCTAATTTGGAGTAACAATACGGGAAGCAATACTAAGTTTGTTATTGTTGCAGTTAAAAGAGTGAAGGAGGTTAGCCATCCTAGTGCTTGGGTACTTCCAAAGCCACTGAATACAAATATCACAAAGCCTGCAATCAAAACAAGGGATGTGTACACAATGCTTATTCCAGTTTCCCTAATCGTTTGAACGACTGTTTGATTAACGTCGCCATTAAATCTTGGCAGTTCTTGTTTGAAATTCACTAGAAATCGAATAGTGATGTCTATTGCAATTCCTAGCGCAACGCTGAATACAAGCACTGTTGAAGGCTTTATCGCAATTCCAACCCACCCCATGAGGCCAGCTGTCATAACAAGTGGAATTAAGTTTGGTATGAGTGAACATACTAGTACACGGAGTGATCTGAAAAGATAGAGCATGCAAAGGGATATTAGTAAAAAGGCCCAAAATATACTCTCTTTCAACCCTTGTATAATGAATCTACTACCTTCTAAAAATGTAATGCTTGTACCGGTAAAAGTTATGTTGACTTTACTTGTATCGAAAATTGTAGTTGCTTCATGTACTAAGGTGTCAATTAGCTCTGGCATTCTTTTACTTCCTACATCTGCCATGTTAACACTAATCCTAGTTACTTGTCTATTGCTGTCAATAAAGGCAGACATTAACTTTTGAAGGGAACCATCACTTTCTTTAGCTCCTTTCTTTGCTTTAAGGTAATCTGCCATAAATGCTCCATCAAAGGCATTGGGCATTGAATGATTACTGCTATCTCCATCATAAAATCCTTGTCTAGCAAATTTTAATCCCTCTGCAAGGGATAATGGCCTAGCCATCTCAGGCTTTGATGCTATAATTGCACTATATCTAGAAACTTGGTCAAATAGTACGAGTGATCGTGATCCTGCAATGCCATTCTTCTTTTTTGCATCGATTAAAATTTCTAAAGGCATAATACCTCTAAAGTTTGATTCAAAGAATTTAAGGTCAGCATATATCGGGTCTTTTTTTGGTAAGTCGTCAACAATAAACGCTTCAGTTCTTAAACGCATTATTCCTGCAAAAGAAAAAGCTACAAGAATAATTGTAGTAGCATATATTGTTTTTTTATGAGAAAAGACCCACCTTTCTATATTTGTGAGTACACTAATGATCCATTTATTGTCTAAGTATGCTGTATGTTTTTTTTGAGGTTCTTTCATGTAGAATAAGGCAATTGGAATTATCACTAATGAAATGAAAAACAATGCCATGATATTAATGCCAGCTACAATACCGAATTCACGGAGTATCGCACTTTTAGTTAAGGAAAAAACGGCAAAACCTACAGCTGCACTTATATTACAAAAAAGGGTGACTACTCCCATTTTCCCAATCATTTCTTCTAAAGCCTTTGTTTTATTGCCTGTCCTGAGAAATGAAGTATGGTATTTGTTTATAAAATAAATGCAATTTGGAATACCAATTACAACAACTAGTGGAGGTATTAAGGCATTAAGCAATGTGATGCGAAAGCCTAGCATATGTATAGTTGCAAGACTATATATCACTCCAACAATAACTACAGACAAGGAGAGTAGGGTTGTGCTGAGCGATCTGAAGAAAATGAAAAGTATTAGCGCAGACAGTAAAATTGAACCTAAAAGAAACCATTGCATTTCCTTAGCAATTCTTACTGCAACGTTATTTCTAATTAATGGGAGCCCGCTTAGATGGAGTTCATAGTCGGTTTCTTTTTGAAATATTTTTGCTTCTACTTCAATGGCAGAAACAACTTTTTCTCTTGCTTTTGAGTTCAGTATTTTTTTATTAATTCTTACCCCTAGTAAATAGGCTTTTGTTTCTGGATTATATAGTATTCCCTTATAGAAGGGAAGGGAATAAAAAATATCCTTAAGGCTATCAAGCGTTTTTTGGTCATTAACTCTTGCAGGAAATATTCTAATGGCATCAAGTTTTTCAGTGCTATCATTTTTGTGTAAGGTAATTGCACCAGGTATTCCAATTATGTCTTCTACTCCTTCAATCTTTTTTAGCCTTTCCTGAAATGAGGAAAGTGCATTGAAGTCTTTCACTTGAAAAAGTTGATTCGTAACAAACCCAACGGTTAAGAGATTGCCGTCTTCACCAAATTTTTTCTTAAAGTCTAAGTATGCAATATACTTTGGGTTGTTGGTAGGAATAGCCCTTGAGAATTCATAGCTCAATTCAACTTTGCTCGCTTGGTAGGCTAGTAATAGCGTTATGGTTAAAGTTGCAATTATTAGCTGTATTCTATATTTAAGGACTGACTTACCAAGTGCTTGCCACATAGTATAAATTTCCTACAAAGGAAAGAAATTTAACTCGCTCCCTTTCAAACTTTTTCCATTTACCCATAGGCACTATGATTTCGCTACTTTTGTCGTATGAAGTTGGTCTCTTTTCTCTTTTATCTATGGGCTGGCATAGCATCAATTCAAGCTCAGTCAATACCTCCCATAGGGCAATGGAGAGATCATGTACCTAATAGAAATGTAATACATGTCGAGCTCTTTTCTAATGAGGTATTTGCTGCTACTCCATTTGGTATTTTCATCTACGATCAAGCGAATAATGAGTTTCAGCGAAAAACAAAAGTGAATGGCTTGTCGGATATTGGGTTGAAAGTTTTTG
>CAMCBE010000090.1 GCA_945872805.1 Chitinophaga pinensis
TTATACTGTAATGCAGTAGGTGCACAGACAGAAATTGTATTTGATGGAGGGAGCCTGGTTTTTGCGCAAGATGGATCGAAGCGCCATCAATTGAAATTTTTCCAAGAAGATTTTTTGGCAATTGACACTTCAGAATTGTATTCAGGTAAATTGATTCAACCTGAGTCAGCTACATCTTCTTTGCTAGCCTCGATGCGCTTTGATAGAGCATCTAATCCTGATCATATTATTGAGTATTTAACTGTGGAGTCAAATATTGAACAAATTCATCAGGCATTAGTCTTGGGAGTGAAAGATTATTTTAAAAAAATGGGCTTTAAAAAAGCCATCCTAGGAAGTAGTGGTGGAATAGATTCTGCAGTCGTATTGGCTTTGGCGGTTGAAGCGCTAGGTGCTGAAAACGTTACCTCTATCTTGATGCCATCAGGATTCTCGAGTTCGCATTCTGTGGATGATGCTGTAGCGCTCAGTAGAAATCTATCCAATCCATTTCATATTATTCCTATTGAAAAATTGGTTGAATCTTTTTTGCATACGCTAGACCCACTTTTTAATGGAACACCATTTGGAATTGCAGAAGAAAATATTCAAAGCCGGAGCAGGGGCAATTTATTAATGGCGGTGGCGAATAAATTTGGATATGTATTATTGAATACATCCAATAAGAGTGAGTTAGCAACTGGTTATGGTACATTATATGGCGATATGGCGGGTGGAATAAGTATTTTAGGCGACTTGTATAAAATGCAAGTATTTGCATTGGCGCGGCATATAAATAGTAACAAGGCAATTATTCCTGAAAACATACTCATAAAAGAGCCTTCTGCTGAATTAAGACCAAATCAAAAAGATATAGATAGCTTACCTCCTTATTCAGCGCTTGACAAAATTTTGTATTTGTATATCGAATCTAGGCTTAGTCCTAAAGATATTATTGCTGCAGGTTTTGATGAAACTCTTGTAAACAGAGTGCTCAAAATGGTTAATGTTAGTGAGTATAAAAGAAATCAGTTTTGCCCAATCATTAGGGTAAGCACTAAAGCATTTGGCGTCGGCCGGCGATTGCCCATTGTTGCAAAATATTTAAGTTAAGGTTCCTATGCATAACTTGTATACATTATGAAGGCCATTGTTTATAAATCTACTGGTAGTTGGTATACGGTAAAGGGAAGTGATCATGCTTTTTATGAGGCAAGATTGAAAGGTAAATTTAAAATGGATGGCTTCACGTCTTCGAATCCGATTGCAGTAGGAGATGAAGTTGAAGTTGAGACAGAGGATGAGCTTGAACATAGGGTAATGATTACTGAGATATTCCCTAGAAAAAATTATGTAAATCGTATCTCTCCTGCAAATAGGCGTCAACATCACATCATAGCTTCTAACCTGGATCAATCAATTTTAATTGCTACGTTAAGGGAGCCTCGTACTTCTCAGGGTTTTTTGGATAGATTTTTAGTGACCTGTGAAGCTTTTCATATCCCAGCAGTTATTGTTTTTAATAAATCTGATTTATATCAAGAAAAAGAGATGTTGCTTTTTGAAGAACGAAAAGTAATGTATGAGCGAATTGGGTATGTGGTATTGTTAACCTCCGTATCTGAGGAAACGGGTATGGATACATTGGATGATATCTTGGATCAAAAAATCACCTTGTTAAGTGGGCACTCGGGTGTGGGCAAATCAAGTCTAATAAATTATGTGTTGAAAGGGGCTAATATAAAAACGCAAGAAGTGAGTGGATGGAGTGGTAAAGGACTACATACAACAACATTCTCTAAGATGTTTGATTTACCTGGTGGGGGAATGATCATTGACACGCCAGGTATGCGGGAATTTGCACTAGCCGATATAAATAAGCAAGAGCTGTCTCATTATTTTCCAGAAATGAGGCAATTAATTTCTTCCTGTCAATTTAATAATTGCCTTCATACTAATGAGCCAGGTTGTGCTGTCAAAAATGCAG
This sequence comes from Chitinophaga pinensis, assembly GCA_945872805.1. Taxonomy (GTDB): domain Bacteria; phylum Bacteroidota; class Bacteroidia; order Chitinophagales; family Chitinophagaceae; genus Pollutibacter. Next base: position 1,967 of record CAMCBE010000090.1, read on the forward strand.
TAGCAGAAGGGGTAATTCACGAAGACCGATATATTAGCTATTACAATATATTAGAAAGTATAGAAGTAGTAGGTTGGTAACTACACTTTGAATTTTTTGGCTCGATGTACTTTTTCTCCACTCATCAATCGTTCAGCTCCAACATTTTTTCCATTACTAGGGCAGCCGGTCTTTCTTGAACAGGCACTCATCGCAAAGCAAATTAGCAATAAAAAAAATATCCATTTCATGGGATTATAGTTTAGGCTTGATTGTTATTATTTGAACCAACTGCTATAAAGAGAATAGTTGTTGGCAATTCGTTCAATTTCTCCTTTTATTTTTTCTTCAGAAACGTCCTTGATTTTTTTAGCAGGTACACCACCAAATACAGAGCCTGGCGGAACAATTGTTCCTTCAAGAACTACTGCTCCAGCAGCTATAATGGAATTACTTCCAATAACGGCCCGGTCCATCACAATTGAACCCATTCCAATTAATACATTGTCATGAACTGTGCATCCATGTAGGATGGCCGTATGCCCGATACTTACATTGTTCCCAATAACGGTTTTATGTTTTTCATACGTGCAATGAATAACAGCGTTGTCTTGGATGTTAACATTGTTTCCTATTTCAATTGAATTAACATCACCACGTATTACTGCGTTAAACCACACGCTGCATTTTTCACCCATCACAACATCACCAACGATGGTAGCATTTGGAGCTATGAAAGTATCGTTACCAATACGTGGAGAAATTCCTTTAACTGGAAGAATTACAGGCATTTTTAGCCAAAGTTATTCAATTCATCGGATTGATTGGTGGTTGTTTATGCTAGGGCTATATCTTTAAGATAATTTTATCGAACTTCGTATCAATGAATCAACGCGAACTTTTTCTAAAGCATGTGGCGCAAACCTCTGCCAATCCATTGGCATTGGAAATCGTGAAAGCGGAAGGATGTAATTTGTGGGACAAGGATGGCAATCTATACATTGATCTCATTAGTGGAATTAGTGTATGTAATGTTGGGCATAGAAATCCACAGGTTATTTCAGCCATCAAAGATCAGTTAGATCGATACCTGCATCTGATGGTCTATGGTGAATTGGTTGAATCTCCTCAAGTATTGTATGCTCAAAAATTGGCTTCACTATTACCCGATTCACTCAATTGTGTCTACTATACAAATTCAGGTGCAGAGGCAACAGAAGCTGCTATGAAATTAGCCAAGAGAGTTACAGGGCGAACGAATATGGTTGCTTTCCATGAATCCTACCACGGTTCTACTCAAGGGGCATTGAGTGTTATGGGTAGCGAATATTGGCGAAATGCATACAGGCCTCTTTTACCAGGCATAACGCATATTAATCATAATGATATTGAAGGGCTTTCCTGCATTGATGATCAAACTGCATGTGTTATTGCAGAGCCCATCCAGGCTGAACGCGGTGTACTAACCCCATCCGTAAAATGGATGCATGCGCTAAGGCAAAGATGTAATGAGACTGGCACGTTATTGGTGTTGGATGAAATTCAAACTGGTTTTGGGAGGACGGGAACACTTTTTTCGTTTGAACAATTTGGAATTGTTCCAGACATGCTATTGCTTGGTAAAGCCATTGGAGGTGGGATGCCGCTCGGCGCTTTAGTTTCTAGCAGAGATAATTTAATGCATTTTACGGAAGGTCCGATTTTAGGTCATATAACAACGTTTGGAGGGCATCCTGTTTCTTGCGCTGCAGGTAACGCAGCGCTTCATTATTTAATAGATGAAAAGTTAATGGATGGTGTCCCAAGTAAAAGCACATTATTTGAAAGTCTATTGAAACATCCAAGAATATTGTCGTTTAACGCTTCAGGCTTATTAATTTCTATTGAATTTGAATCTTTTGAATTAAACAAAAAAATCATCGACTACTGTATTCAAAGAGGCGTATTTACTGATTGGTTTTTATTTGCATCCCAGTGCATGCGCATTGCTCCTCCTTTGATCATATCTGAAGAACAAATCAAAATAGCTTGTGCTATTATCCTTGAGGGCTGCTCAACAGTAAATTAAATGTCGGGTTTTTTTAGAAAGAAAAACGAAAGCTGCCAAATAGACCAAAGCGTTTGTATAGCTCATCTGGGAAAGGTCGTGGCAGGACTCTCCAGACTAAATCGATTCTGAAAAATCGAAAAATATTGTCCACTCCAGTTCCCACTTCCATATATGTCTTTCCATTCAGGCTTGTAAATGGTGTTCCAGAGTGAATGTTTAATTGTGCGTTTTCTTTACTTATGCTTCCCCATAATACTTTAGCATTCCAAAATTGCCTGAATTTTAGGTATTTGTTTTGTGGTACAAATTTAAAAAGACCACTTCCGATGTTATGTTCAATCGAAATACCTGCGTATTGATCTGATATATATTCAAATCGATTCATCAAGTTAAAGGCGTATTTATTGTAATAATAAATTTCATTTCCTGGTGCAACAGCCAGTAACATGTAGGGGAGTTTTCCTGAAATTTTGCCGCCATAAATATTGTAATAGAAGCTGCCTGCTGGAGGGGTCTTTAGATAGTCGGAAATGCTGAGGGTATATTTTGAATATTTATATCCACTATTGAGCACTCCTTTTATTCCTTTTGAAAAAACGAATTCAACAACGGGATAATCGCTACCAAGACTGCGTCTAAAGAAATCATCTTGAATGAATCTCTCTAAATAAGCAAACCTCAATTTCGCATTTATCTCTAGGTTATTGAAATTTCCTGGATCTTGGTTTAGCGGGAAGTCGACTTTATCTGGGAGACTTTTTATGGGGTTAAAGATTTTCCTATGTAGATTCATTGTATAAGACAAACCACTTCGCCACTCTTTGAAGTATTCTATTTTCTCTTGTTCAATGGATATTAGTTTTATCGGAACATTTAATTTCCTGAATGCAAGCGCAAAAATATTGTCATAGCCTATCTCATCATAATAGGATTGGCCATAGTCTAAATCCTTGCTATATGTCATTCTTAAGCTGCTTCTTGGATTTTTTCCTATCATGTAAAGCGCTTCAAGTTTTCCTTTTAGTTTCTGGTCAGTTGTGCCATACGCTAAGTAGGTTGACAAATATATTTTTTTACTGAAGTGATAATTTGTTCCAATATCAAAACGTAAACGTAACCCTTCGTAGCTATTTCCACTAATCCAGTTCATCCAAGGACCTATCTCGTAATTTTTTACATAGCGATATCCAGTACCAATGAATTTTATCCATTCTGAGTATCGTTCAAATGCTGGCATTTTCAATAAGGTATCTGCCATTTTATAAATATTGCTTTCGTTTCTGTTCAATGTATCATGCCTACTAGTTGTCCAGAAGTTTTCTGTTTTATCAAGGGCATCCTCTGCTATATCTATAATTTCTTTTCGCTTATCATTTTTGATGTCTGCTGAAAAAGAAAGTGGGAGGCTGTCAGTATTGATTTTTATATTTTTATAGGTGGTGGTTTTACGGCCAATTAAGCTAAGTTTTTTTTTCCCTGTTACAATTAGGTCTGCGATAAATTTATCTTTAATTAAAAACCAAGTAGTATCGTTAAGCAAGCCGTACTCCTGAACCAAACTTAATTTATCTACAAAATTAATATTTGATCCGGGCGATACTTGTAAATTCATCTTTTGAATGGCATAGCTAGAATCAGCTATCCATGCATCTCCTTGAAAGGTGCTTTCTCCTTTTCGTTTAGGGAAAAATACGAGGTGAAAAAATTTCTTACCTGCTATGTTTTGGGTGTCTGGTACCTTGTAATGATAATAAAGGTCTCCATCATTACTTATAGGGCTTACATAGAGTTTATCGAAAACTGGGATAAAATTTTTATACACATTAATATTCTGATAAGTCCCCCCAAGGAATTTGGTTACACTTTCATTTTTTAGTCCGATTGTTTTACTGGCTTTTATTTTTTCAACTGTTTTATGTGGCTCTTTTTGTTTGTAATAATCCGAAATGCTCTCTGTCATGTAGATGGGTAAAATGGGAGAAGCTTCAGAAACAGTGTCAATATTGTTAAGGATGAATTTAAATGGCTTTGGTAGCAAAATGCCTTTTTGCATTTTTTCTACATTTACATGATTCAGGTCAAGCTCCAGTTTATTATATGCTTCATACGAGTAGTTGTCAAAATTGCTGATATCATTGTCTTCTTTGTGTTTAACAATTCTTCTCCAGAGGAGTAGCCCTTTACCTATTTTACTTTTGACTACAACTTCATACGCATTCCTTTTTCGCTCCATTTTTATTTGAAGTTCTAACTTGCTTTGAGAGGTATCTATAATGGTATAATTATCTTCAAATCCTGCGTAGCTTATCAAAAGAGTGTCTGATGGCCATTTTCTAAGGTGAAAAGTGAAGTTGCCTGCTGAGTCACTCAGTTTTGCAATGCTGCTTCCTAGAAATTTAACCGTGGCAAATGGGATTTGCTCATCAGAATGCATATCACGTATTACACCATGGATTTCTTTTGATTGGGCATGAATTGTAGTTGCCGAGATCAAAAAAATCTTTAATAGTGTAAATGCCTTACTGATTTTACTCATTAAGCAAAGGTAAGTTTGAAAGAAACGTATGGGTAAATAAGTATGTTAATCTTATTTACTAAGGTGCATACTTCTTTCCTTATATAACGTTCTGAAATAGGGGTCTCTGAGGTCTTTGATAAACCGAATTGCTTCTCCAGTTGATTTCATTTCTGGGCCGAGTTCTTTATTCACTCCAGGAAATTTATCAAAGCTAAATACAGGTTCTTTTATGGCGAATCCTTTAAGTTTTTTCTCGTAAGTGAAATCAGTTATTTTATGTGTACCCATCATAATTTTTGTAGCAATATTCAAATAAGGTATCTGATACGCTTTCGCTATGAATGGGGTCGTTCTAGAAGCTCTTGGGTTCGCTTCGATAACAAACACTTGGCCAGCTTTGATGGCAAATTGTATGTTGATAAGACCTTTGATGTTTAGGGCCCTAGCAATTTTTTCTGAGTAGAACTCCATGGTAGTAACTTCTAGCGGAGTGAGGTTGAAGGCTGGAAGGACAGCATTGCTGTCTCCACTATGAATTCCCGCCGGCTCAATATGTTCCATAACGCCCATGACATGGAAATTTGTTCCGTCAAAAATACCATCAATCTCTGCCTCTTGGCATCTGTCTAAGAAGTGGTCAATGAGTATTTTATTGTCTGGAAGATGTTTCAGTAGACTTACTACCGCTTGTTCCAATTCATCATCATTTATTACAATTCGCATTCTTTGTCCACCCAATACATAAGAGGGCCTAACCAACACAGGGAAGCCAACTTGTTTAGCTACTTCAACAGCTTCGTCAACATTCAATGCTGTGCCATAGTTAGGGTAAGGAATTTCAAGACTTTTGAGCATATCACTAAAGCGTCCACGATCTTCGGCGATATCCATATTGTCATACGATGTACCTATGATTTTTATTCCCTTTTTATGAAGTTTTTCAGCCAACTTTAATGCTGTTTGTCCACCTAATTGAACAATTACGCCTTCTGGTTTTTCGTGTTCAATAATTTCCCATAGGTGTTCCCAAAATACGGGCTCAAAGTATAATTTATCTGCCACGTCAAAGTCAGTTGAAACTGTTTCTGGATTACAGTTTACCATGATAGCTTCAAACCCACATTCTTTGATGGCAAGAAGACCATGAACACAGCAATAATCAAACTCAATACCTTG
>CAMCBE010000091.1 GCA_945872805.1 Chitinophaga pinensis
CTTTCTTCCAAGTTTTAGCGGAAATACCATTTAAATCCCATACAATTTTACCCGCACGAATGGTTAATTCTGCTTCTAGTTTTTGCTTGCCTGCTAGTTTGTTTCCGGCAGCATCTATAAATCCAAATTTTCCTTTTTGCAGGCTGAGTATAGCAATATCTGCAACAGTTCCTTCGCTTAAATTGCCAAGATCTTCGCGTTTGATTGCTTTGGCGGCATTCCAGCTGGAATGTGCAATGACTTCATCTAATTTCATGCCGATGGCCATGTATTTAGACATGATGTTGAGCATATTTTTCATGCCTGCATTCATGCTAAAGCGGTGAAGGTCACTACCAAACGTATTTGGTATTAATCCTTGTTTAAATGCCGGCACGGCCTGATTAAACCAGAATCCAGCGCCACCATGTCCAACGTCGAACAATACCCCTTTTGATTGTGCTGCTGAAACAAACGGCCGCAACTTACCCATGCTATCAACGATTGGCATGCGTTCAGTAATTTCTTCAAACGAATGGGTGATGATATCCCCGGAACGCATTTTTGATAATTGTTCTTCTAGGCTGTATTGGGGTAGGTGACATTCTACGAATAGGGGAGTGTTTGATTTTGTTGCCGCGTTTAAAGCGCTGTTGAAAGGTGTCCAATCTGCCCCTTCATAGTGGCCTATTTTTACACCGACAAGGATGTCTTTATATTGTTGAATAGTACTCACCACAGAATCTACCTCTATGTTGCTGAAGTCATCTTTGATTGGCTTGCCGTCCATGCCATCTGTTGCTATATTTAGAAAAGCTAGTATGCGTGTTTGAGATACATCGATAACTTGACTCTTAAATTGGGAAAAATTTTGCCAGCCGGATGTTCCTGCATCGACTACTGTTGTAATACCTGCCTTAAAACTAAAATCATCTGGGGATACGCTGTTGACACCATCTGCAAATGTGTTCGCCTTGCTTCCTACAAAGACATGGGTATGAATATCGATCAAACCTGGAACAACATAAAGTCCTGTTGCGTCAATTGTTTTTTTAGAAGATGAAGATGTTATATTCTCACCGACCCTAATAATTTTCCCGTCTTTGATGGCGATATCCATTATAGCACTGATGTTATTTTTGGTATCGATGACATGGCCACCCTTTAGTAAGAGATCGTATTGCTGTGCAAGCGTTATATTTGCAAGGAAAACAAAAGCGAGTGTAAAACAACTTTTGAAAACCTTATTGGTGCGATGAAAAAAAAAGGGCAAGAAGATTAACTTGGTTTTCATTTTTTATTTTTCAATTCATCTTCCCAGGATGGTGCGCTGAGGCCATTTAAATCCCAAACAATTTTACCAGCACGGATGGTTAATTCAGGTTCAAGTTTTTGATTGCCTTTGAGTACTGTTTTTCTAATATCAAGAAATCCAAAATCTCCTTTACGGATATTGAAAACCGTTATGTCTGCTTCGGCATTTACACTCAAATTTCCAAGATCAGGTCGGTTAATGGCATTTGCAGGATTCCATGTTGAGCAGAGAATCACATCTTGTATGCTCATGCCCATAGTTAGGAATTTTGACATCACATTGCTCATGTCTTTCATGCCGCTATTCATACTTTCTGCATGTAAATCGGTGCTTATGACATTCGGTTTAAAGCCTTGTTGAAATGCAGGGACTGCTTGCCTCCATGAAAAAGCGCCTCCGCCATGGCCTACATCAAAAACGATTCCCCTTTTTTGAGCAGCGAATACAAAGGGCTTTACTTTTCCATTCTCATCGACAATGGTTTCACGTCCAGCTGGTCCGTAAGAAAACGTATGCGTGAACATATCGCCTGGGCGAAGGTGTTCCATAAATAACGATTCAATGGAATTAGGTGGGTTATGTTCGCCAAAGTCAACGATCACTGGTACATTAGCCAGTTTACCTGCTTGTACAGCACGATCTACTTGAGTGAATCCACCCCAATAGTGTGCAGATTTAATACCGACAATGATTTCTGGGAATAATTTATTTATCATGTATGCCGCTTGTTGCGGATTCATGTCTGATGTATCCTGTTCTTCAAAGCGACCTAGCATTCCATTGCCAACAATATTTAGGAATACCAATACACGTGTTTGAGATTTGTCGATTGTTTGTTGTTTAAACTGCCTAAAGTTTCTCCAGCCAGATGATCCTGCATCAACTACTGTCGTAACACCAGCACGAAAGGAGAATGCATCAGCTGATACACTTGTTTGTGCATTAGCGATATAAGAACCTAAGTCGTTTCCATTGAATACATGTACATGCATATCAATTATGCCTGGCGTTACATAAAGACCTTTAACATCGATTACCTGCTTAGCGTTGCTTGCTGGGATATCTTTTGCTACTTGTGCTATTTTACCTTTCACAATGGCTACATCCATTTGTTCATCAATCTTATTCTTTGGGTCGATGACATGACCTCCCTTTAACAAAATATCTATTTGCTGTGCATGTGCTGTGTTGAAAGACCATAGACAAGCAATCAGTAAAATAAGAGAATGATAGCGAGTGCTAAATGCTTGGAGGGATTTGGTAAAATTTGACATAGCAACTTGAGTTAATTGATTTTTAAATTGAAAGAGTATGTCGATACATACTCTTTCAATTTAATTATTTATGAAAATCTAAATAGGTATATCATCATTAGGTTGCGAGTGGTGGACCACCAGGTATCACTATATCCTGTGGCTTCATTTTAAATTCACTGCGTTTAGCGGTGAATTTCGCAGTGCGGTATTCACCCATATAGATTGATCCTTCAAACGCATCATTTGCAACCGTGCCAGAGAATAAAAATGTAATGTTATCTGCCGTATGACCATCTACACTGCGCAACTTGATGTTAGAACCTTCAATGGTTCCCATTAATTCTCTAGTAGAGAAATCACCTTTATGAGATCCCTTTATCCACTTGCCATCTTGTTGTATGAAAAGGTTATGCTGGCTGGTGCTGCTAAAAAATTCTATTGTAGCATCCCAACTTCCATTTAGATCAGCTGATGGTTTTTCAACAGTTGTATTTTTTGGTGAACGTTTTTGAGTGAGTACACCATGGAGGCGATCTGCTACAATTTTTTCATTACCTGGCTGCATTTGTCCTGTAGTGATGTTGATGGATGTTTTCCCATTACTGAAGCCACTTCCAATAGCGACTCTTGGTTTTTTTCTACCGAGTTCTTCTGCCATTTCATCGCCTGTAAGGTTGAATTGTTCTGGGTCCCATGAAACAGTGAGCACAGGAGATTTATTGGATAGTTCTGTTGGTTCAAAAACGGAAGTAATTACTCCACTAATTGTAGATAGTTTTTTTGAAATAAGCTCTAACCATGATAGCCATGTTTTCCATTCACTAGCGTGATCACGGGTTGTCCATGCTTCCACAGCCGCTAACATGCCCATCATTTCTTCACGTCCCACTTTATTGTCGCGACCAGGACCGTGGTGAGGCGAGCTTGCTTGCCATGCAGACATGAGAATGTCTTTGCGTCCAAGGATCAAGCCAGCGCATTGTGGTCCGCAAATGGCTTTACCTCCGCTATAAACCACTAGGTCTGCGCCACGTTGTAGGTGAATATTTGGAATGGTAAGTACTTCTGCTGCTGCATCTACTAGAATAGGTACCTTATGTGGCTTAGCTGCTTTAACGATATTTTCGAGAGACATGGCTTGACCTGGTTGAGATTCGTCGTATGCCATAATATAAATCATAGCAGTACGTGAATTGAAGGCACTTTCCAATTCTTGCATAGAATCAACGTCAATTATTTTGGCTCCGGTATTTCGGATTGAGTGATCATAGGTATTACGAGAAGATCTTGGAATAATTACTTCCGTTTTATCAAAGCCGGTTAGGTCTGGAATGCGAATTAATTTTTCAGGGTTACCTCCTGTGAGGCAAGCGGCTGTTACATGCTTCATACCCGCAGCACAACCAGCAGAAACCATGCCCCATTCTGCACCAGTAATTTCTGCTAGGCGCTTTCCGATACCGTCTGCTAGTTCATCATATTGTACAAAATTTTTCGAGGCAGCTTCCATGGCAGCGCGAACTTCTGGTCGTTCAATAGAGCCACCGATGATGGTGAATGTACCGCGACAATTGATGATGGGTTCAACACCAATGGTTTCGAATATGGAAGGTGCAATGCCAAATTCAGATGATACCGTCAATGGATTGATTTTGTCGACTTTCGTGCCGGCAAAAAGCGACTTTATGGGAGCTAGCATTCCAGTTAAGGGCAATAAAGTAAGGCCTTTTAAAATATTTCTTCTTTTCATACAAGAGGTTGTTTGCTTTTTTTTAAAATTGACCGATTCGAATTATTCGCTTAGAGAAACGATGCAACTTCTTTGATGGAATCTGCATGGATTATTCCTCTTCGCATCTTTATCTTATTCTTTAATTTCAACAATCATCTCTATCTCTACTGCAATATTGCCCGGTAGTGATCCTACACCTACAGCAGACCGTGCATGTTTTCCATTCTCTCCAAAGACCTCAACTAATAAATCAGAACAACCGTTGATTACCTTAGGCTGTATATCAAACGTTGGGATGCAGTTTACCATACCTAGTAATTTTACAATACGTTTTACTTTATTCAAATCACCTATTTCGGCTTTTAGTGAAGAAAGCAGTGAAATGCCTGTGAACCTTGCTGCTTCTCTTCCTTGTTCCAAGGTTACTTCTGCTCCAACTTTACCGATTACTTGTCCGCCTTCTGGTTTATCTGGGCCATGACCTGATAGGTATACTAGGTTTCCAACCCGAACTGCTTTTACATAGTTGGCAATAGGAGGTGTTGGTGTTATTAAATGAATACCAAGCTCTTTAATACGGGCTTCTGCATCTACCTTGTTTTGAGCATTGATCAGTGAAGTAGAGAGAAATACAATGGCGAAAACTAACGTGATACTCTTTTTCAATGGATTATGTTTTAAAAATTATGGATGATTTTTGTCTTACTATTTTCGATGAGAAAAGCTAATAACCCTACTCATTTTTATTACTTGAATTTATTGATAAAAATTCAAATGGCGCCAAAAACCCTCGTTTTTCTTGTGATGAAATTTATTCGATTTTACTCTTTTTTATAATTTCCTATTTTGTTGGGCATATTATGCTACTCTAGGACTTATTCTTGTCGTAATTGGGAAATAAAAAAGGAGGGGTTAGCCTCCTTTTGTACAAATTAATTTATGCTAATTATCATTTGAACTGAATCAGCGTTTATCGTTCAGTTTTCTTTCATGTGCAACTTCATCATACCATATGGCGGTTTCATTGTTATTGAAATGTTGCCGAATATAGGTTAATACAGATGCAACGTCTACATCCGATAAGAAGTTGTGAGGGGGCATTAAATTATTATATAGTTTACCATTAACGGTAATGGGCTTTTGTATGCCATTTAGAACGATATTGATCAATCTCTTTCTATCGGTAAGAACATATTCAGATCCTTCTAGAGGAGGGAATCGTTGTCCATCACCTTTTCCATCTTTTGCATGACATGCTACACAGTATTTTGTGTAAACAAGTTCACCACCTTCTGCATTGCCTTTTTCAAGTTTGTCGGCAACTTCGTCTGGCGTTTTAATATGGGCGCTCGTTTTTCTTTTTTCAATCACAGCTAATTGTTCTTTGCCGAATGTTGATTTATCGCCTTTAAACATGATACGCCATAGTTTTCCTTTTCGAGAATCCGTAATGTATAATGACCCATCAGGTCCTTCTGCAAGTCCCATTGGACGGCCTTTTGCATCAGATGTACTTACGATGGTATCCATGCCCGAAAATCCATCTGCAAAAACTTCCCAAGGTCCAGAAGGTTTTCCGTCTTTGAATGGAACGAATCCTACGAAATAACCTGACTGAGAGTAGGGTGCCCGAATAGTTGATCCATGAAATGCTATAAAAGCGCCATGCTTATAGTGCTCTGGAAATTGACTGCCTTGATAAAATAAGATATCATTAGGTGCCCAATGGCCAGGAAACCCGACAAGGGGTTGTTCATATTCTTTTCCTTTCCCTTCTTTTTTACCATCACCACCGTATTCCGGATTTAGCAATTTTTTTCCTTGCATGTTATCAAAGTAGTAGTATGGCCATCCTGCATCTGATCCTTCTTTAATTCGTAAAAATTCTTCAGATGGAAGCATGGCGCTTTGCCAGCGGGTATATTTTTCTGGCCAAGTGCGTTGAAAGTCATCTCTTCCGTGTTGAACGACATATAAATTATTATCATTTGGGTTCCATGTGATGGCTACAGCACTTCTTATTCCTGTTGCGTATCGAGTTCCGTCTTTAATGGTTTGGTTTTGTTTGTTCGGATTAAACTTCCAAATTCCTGCATGAAGTTCTAATTGTGGACAGGGATCTTGTCCGGGTGAATTTGGTATTCTATCTAGAACTTGACAAACGTCAGTAGGAGATCCATAAGGGACGTACATATTTCCTTTGTTGTCGAATGCCACCGGCTTTGCTGTATGGCTAAATCCATATGGATCATGCATGATGTCGTCTGTAAGAATTAATTCTACTGCTGTATCGGGTAGTAACTGTCCAGACTTCAGTTTTGATCGAAAAATTTGATTCGTTGAGCTATAGTATATATATCCATTGTTAATCCGCATTGCTGTTCCATAGCCCATGGTATCTGCGTAGAAACCAAATCGTTCAATGACATCTGCTTTACCATCATTGTTTTCGTCTCTTAGTGCAATGTTGCTTCCGTTAGGGTAGGAGGCCCTGAGCTTAACATATACATCACCATTGTCGTTTACGGCAATATGCCTTGCTGCACCTAGGCTATCAGCCACGACAACTTCTTGGAAATCTCCTGGGAGGTATAACCCTCCATTATCAGCATCTCCCGGTGGCAAACCTTTGTTGTTACATTGTGTAAATGTCAAAATAAATACAGCATAGCATACCGATTTTACAATTGCTTGCCATTTTTTTTGAAATGCGAAAGAGGACATAGAAAATATTTATTTAGAATGATTAATCAGAAGTTGATGATTCTAATCAAGAGAACTTTATACAAACGCTATGCAATCCATTTCTACTAGTGAATCACCTGGCACGCCTCCTTTGGCAACAGCCACAGTAGATCGAACAGGAGGTTTATTTCCGAATCTGCCTTTGAATACTTCATTCATGCCTTGGTAGTCTTTGATGTCATTCAGGTATACCGTAACTTTTAATACTTTCTCCATAGAGGAGCCTGCACTAATCAATTCTTTCTCTAATTCCTTTAGTACATGGTCGGTATGTGCTTTTATGTCGCCTTCAAAATGAGCGCCTTTACCAGCGATATAGACCATCCCCTTAAATTTTGTATGGCCTGAAAAAAGAGGAACATCATCTTGGTTAACGATATTATGGGCTGTCTTTTCTTCACTTGAATTTATGTTAGCTTTTGCCGCTAATCCAAGTCCAGTTATTGCAACTAGTGAGCCAAATAATTTTTTGATTGTTGATCTACGTTTTTCTTGCATGGTATTTACTTTTATTGTTATAGAATTTAAATCAGGTTTTGAGATTTATTTGTTTCCTTTCATTTTCCATTCTCTTCCAGGCTTGTCAACTTGAAACG
>CAMCBE010000092.1 GCA_945872805.1 Chitinophaga pinensis
TCACCCCGAAATAAACCCCCTCTTTCAATGTATAGCCAAGCTTCGATGCAGCTGAATACCCCTTTTCAATTAATGCCTTGGAATAGGGTTCACTCATGTCTGGGAAGCGAGGACCCCACGCCTTGTTATTAGGCCCAATCAAGGGATTAACAACCGCAAAACTAATATGATCTCTAATCATCATTAAATCGCCTACGTTAAAGTCAGGATGAACACCACCAGCAGCATTCGAAATGAAAAGTTGCTGCACCCCTAACATCTTGAGTACCCGAATTGGAAAAACAACCTCCTTAGCGGAATACCCTTCGTAAGCATGAAAGCGTCCCGCCATAATGACAATACGCTTATTGCCGATCTTTCCAAAAATCAACTTACCGCTATGCCCCTCAACAGTAGTAACAGGAAAATGAGGAATTTCTGAATAAGGAATCTCATGTTCAATATTAATATATTGAATAAATGCCCCTAACCCACTCCCTAAAATAACCCCAACATCAGGGTACCCCAAATATTGAGTTCTAATCATTCCCATCGCCTGCATAACCTGCTGCTGAAAGTCCATGTCCCTAATTTTAACAAAGATACATTCTTTAGCCTGATTGATACCCTGTAACCCAACACTAGCTAAGAAGTCAATGCGACATAATGATGTACCTTGCATAGACAAAACAGCTACGATGCGTTGGCGATTTTGGAAAAATAATTAGCATGCACGAAAAACGAATTTTATTATACGGAGCAAACGGATATACTGGTGAATTAATTGCAAAGCTTGCACCCCATTACAACCTCAACCTAACCCTTGCCGGCAGAAATGAAGATGCAATCAAAGCCCTAGCCTCAACCCTAAATCTTCCCTCTGAAATCATTGACTTGAATGATAGTAATACCCTTGACGATGTTATGGCAAAACATACACTAGTTATTCATGCCGCTGGGCCATTTAGCCATACCGCCAAACCTATGGTAGAGTCATGCATCAGGAATGGAGTACACTACACAGATATCAATGGCGACTTTACCTGTTTTGAATTGGTGAAAAAATACCATACTAAAGCTATTGAAAAGAATTGCATGCTCATGCCTGGCGTAGGCTTTGACGTTGTTCCAACAGACTGTATTGCAAAACTCTTACATGAAACATTACCCGACGCTGTAGATTTGAAAATCGCTTTTGCAACAGTTGGGAGTATGATTTCTCACGGAACAGCAACAACCATGGCTGAAAAAATGGGACAAGGGGGAGCAAAAAGAAAAGACGGGAAACTTATTCAAGTCCCACTAGGCGAACATGGCATGATGGTTGATTTTGGCGAAAAAAACTTATTCTGCATGAGCATCCCATGGGGCGATATATCAACCGCTTATCATACCACAGGCATTCCAAATATCGAAACATTTACAGCAATAAAACCAGCACGATATAAACAATTGAAATACCAAATATTATTCAATTGGATACTCAGATCCGCTTTCATGAAAAACGTTGCACAAAAAAAAATAAATGCAGCACCCGCTGGACCGAACGAAAGTATGAGAGAAAGTGGAAAATGTTTTGTTTGGGGGGAAGTCACCAACAAGACTGGCCTAAGTGCTGAAGCTAGACTTACCGGACCAGAAGGATACACGTTCACAGCACATGCGGCACTAATCATCGCCAAAGAAATAATAAATGGAAATTGGACAAAGGGATACCAAACACCAGCTGCTAAATATGGCTATGCATTAGCTGAACGTATTCCCGGAGTAACCATCAGGCTCAACTAAATAATTTACTCAACGACGTGCTATCATATTACTATCTTTATTATAACGAAAAAATAAAATATGAAATACCTTTTTCTGATTCTTGCATCTTTCCTAACACTAGCAAGTGAAGCTCAAAAAAAACAACAAGTAAAAGATTTTTTTGAAATCCGTGTATATGAATACCGTACCGCAGATCAGCAAAAATTGATTGATCAGTTTTTAGCGGATGCATTGATTCCCTACCTACATAAAAAAGGAATTGGTAAAATTGGAACATTCACAGCAATGTCGAATGACACAGCAAAAGCTAAAAAAATATATGTACTTATCCCCTATAAAAGCCTAAACGAAATCCCTAGAATTAATAAAGCCATGTTTGCAGATAAGGAAGTGGCCCGCAACGGAGCAGATTACCTAAATGCAACAAGCGAAGCTCCTGCATACGATAGAATCTCGTCAATACTATTAGAAGGATTTAGATTGGCAACAACCCTTACACCACCAAGCCTTACTTCATCGATAGAAGAAAAAGTGTATGAACTCCGGAGCTATGAAAGTGCCAGTGAAATTAAATACTGGAAAAAAGTAGAAATGTTTAATGAAGGTGGTGAAATACCTCTATTTGCTCGACTAGGTTTTAATGCGGTGTTTTATGCCGAAGTCGTGAGTGGCCCATCCATGCCAAATCTAATGTACATGACAAGTTTTGAAAACATGAGTGAAAATAAAAAACACTGGGATTCATTTATTAGCGACCCTGCTTGGAAAAAACTCTTGAGCATGAAGGAATATGATAATACCGTTTCAAAGAATACAATTGTTTTATTGAAGGCTACTAGGTATTCTGAATATTAATAAAGGCTGAACGCTTAACGCTTGGCGCTTTGCGCTGAACGCTCGATGAGAATTGTTTAGCGATTGTATTATTTGAAAAAGTTAACTTGCATGGCCTAAATCATCCAGCGTCCAGCGTCCAGCGTCCAGCGTCCAGCGCCAAGCGCCAAGCGCCCAGCGTCAAGCGTCCATCGTCCAGCGCCAAGCGCCAAGCGTTCAGCATCACAACCATACCTCCTATGGCAACCAAAGACTACTATCAAATTCTTGAACTAGAAGCTGGAGCGGATAAATCCTCCATTAAAAAAGCATACAGGAAGTTAGCCATGCGTTACCATCCTGATAAGCAAGGGGGATCAGAAAGTACTTCTGTGCACTTTGAAGAAATTCAAGAAGCCTATGAAACCCTTTCAGATGCATACAAAAGAGAACAGTATCTCCAAGGCAGATGGCTTGAGCAAGCCATGGGGAAAAATGCAGAAGGGTTTCTTTCAGCAAGTGAAATCATAAAACTTACAATAAAAACTGAGCAATATTTAAGTGGTGTAGATAAGTTCAAATTGGACTCTTATACTCTCTTAAATTATCTCCTGGTCATATTCAACTTAACTAGGATCAACACAATCCTTTCAGAAAAAAATCAAGCAGTAGAAAATACGTTTGTTGAACATCTTATGTTAATCTCAAAACAGTTATCTAGTGAAGGAGAACTTCAACTGAAAGAAAGACTAAAAATAATTCTTGAGAATAATGACAAACTAAATCAAGCATGGCTATTTCAAATTACAAAAAAAAGAAAATCAGAACTTCTCGATAGATTAACGATACCAATAGTTCTCATATTAGTACTAATCATTTGTATAGTAATTTATTTTAGCTCCAAATGATAGTGACAAGTCACAAAATAGTCTCCATTGATCTACTAAACGTTATTTGATAAGCATTTGACTTTTGCCGCATTATAAATTACCTTTGCAAAATGCATTATGTAACAGTAGAAGGACTAGGGAAATCATACGGTATAAAGCCACTTTTCACTAACATTTCATTTCATATCAACGAGGGTGATAAAATAGCCCTGATCGCTAGAAACGGGTCTGGAAAATCTACACTGCTTCGCATACTCTGTGGAAAAGAAACTGCCGAAGAAGGGAAAGTATGGATAAACAAAGGTGTCAACACCGTGATGTTTGAACAAGACCCTCAATTCAGCGAATCCAGCAGTATCCTAGACAATATCTTCGCACATAATCACCCGATTATCAATGCCATCAAAAAGTATGAAGCGGCAGAAGACTCAAATGATGCAGAGAAAATAACAGAAGCATTGGGTGAAATGGAGGACCAAAATGCATGGGACTTTGATGCCAAAGTGAAACAAATCCTCACTAAACTGAACATCCACAACATGGACCAGTTGGTGGGTAGCCTTAGCGGAGGACAACGGAAAAGAGTTGCACTTGCCAGAACACTTATTGACATTGGCTTCGAGAATAGTCACTGCCTACTCATCATGGATGAACCGACAAACCACCTCGATGTGGAAATGGTAGAATGGCTAGAGCACTACTTAGATAAAGAAAAAATAACGCTACTACTCGTTACACACGATCGATATTTTCTCGATACCGTTTGTACAGAAATATGGGAACTAGACAACAGCAAAATATATACCTACAAAGGCGATTACCAGAATTATGTAGAGAAAAAGGCAGCCAGAATAGAAAGCGAAATAGCCTCCATAGATAAAGCTAAAAATACATTTCGAAAAGAACTTGAATGGATGCGCAAGCAGCCACGAGCTAGAACAACAAAGTCGAAAAGTAGGCAAGATAATTTCTATGAAATAGAAAAGGTAGCCAAACAAAAAATAGAAGACCGTCAAGTAGACCTTCAAATGAAAATGAGTAGACTTGGGGGTAAAATTGCTGAATTCAAAAAAGTCTATAAAAAATTCGGAGAAAAAACCATCCTTTCCGGCTTCGATTACACATTTAAAAAAGGTGAACGAATCGGTATCATAGGCAAAAATGGTGCAGGGAAATCAACCTTCGTTAACATGCTTCAAGGGCTTGAAGAACCCGATAGTGGAAAGATTAATATTGGAGATACAATCATCTTTGGAAACTATTCACAACAAGGTCTTGTGTTCAAACAAGATTTAAGGGTAATTGAATACGTAAAAAATATTGCAGAACACTTCCCACTTGCCAATGGTGCCACGATGAGTGCATCTCAATTTCTTGAACTGTTTTTATTCTCTCCAGACCAACAATACAGCTACACAAGTAAATTAAGTGGGGGTGAAAAAAGACGCTTACACTTATTGACCATCCTCTTTAAAAATCCAAACTTTCTAGTGTTGGATGAACCGACAAATGATCTTGATCTTCCTACCCTATCGGTACTTGAAAATTTTCTCATGGATTTCCCAGGTTGCTTAATCATCATTAGCCACGACCGTTATTTCATGGACAGAATTGTTGATCACTTATTCGTATTTGAAGGCAATGGTGTAATTCGCGACTTCCCTGGAAATTATGCAGAATACAGAGAAGAACAATCTGAAAAAACAATTGATCCCGAAAAAATAAAATCACAGATTATTGTTAACAGAGAACCAGAACCTGAAACAGCAAATGTGAAAAGAAAGCCAAGTTTCAATGAGAAAAGAGAATTTGATATACTAGAAAAGGAAATCAAAAAAATGAATCTTGAAAAAAACGAGATCACAGAAAAATTATCAGATACCAATCTTTCTTACGCAGAAATAGAAAAATGCTCACAACGATTTAGCGAATTAAGTCAACTGATTGATGAGAAAGAATTGCGATGGCTTGAACTAAGTGAACTATGTTAGAAATAGCTATTTGCTAGGAGTTGTTATCTCATTAAATGCAGCACGTTCCAATCGATCATTAATCGCTTTCCCAATACCTTGGTCAGGGAAACGCTCAGCTATAATTACGTCTACATCTGCCCCATCCATTTCACGCATGGCACCAAATAATTTAGCCGCCGCTTCATCTAAATTCCCTTTTGGAGATAATATAAATTCGAGTTTAGGATGCAGACTAGCATAAGATTGTTTAAATGAGATTATGCCCACTTTCTTAGTTCCAATATCTGCAATTAACTGCTCCACATCCCCCATTAAAAAAGGTTTAGCTGTAGCATAATGACTTTTAAGTTGCCCTGGTGCTGTAGGTGAAGCATGGGAAAGGGCTAAGGTAACAACGCTAGCAGTGGCCTGTTCAATTTGTTCAATAGTAATACCCCCAAGGCGATGCACCACTACTTCACTACCATTAAAACCAACTATAGTAGACTCCAATCCAACTCGGCAAGGACCACCATCTAGTATATACGCTATCCTTCCATTCAAACCGGCTAATACATGATCTGAAGTAACAGGACTAACATATCCACTTGGATTAGCACTTGGCGCAGCAAGGGGGAATTTTAATGCTGAAAGCAACTCAAGGGTCAACGGATGATCCGGTATTCTTACAGCAACATGACTACTGCCTGCAGTAACAAGATCTGGAACAATTGCCTTCTTTGGAAGTAAGTATGTTATAGGCCCGGGCGAAAATGTGCTAATCAGTTTTTGACAAGCATCGGGGATTTCAATCACCAATTGCTTAAGCTGCTCTAGATTAGCTACATGAAGAATCAATGGATTGAATTGCGGTCTATCCTTTGCAGCATAGATTTTCAAGACAGCCTTTGTATCAAGACCATTGGCGGCTAAACCATAAACCGTTTCAGTAGGTATAGCAACAAGCTCCCCTTCTTCTAAGAAAGATTTCGCTATACTGATATCCGCTCCAACCAATGTGTTATGCATAAAAAAAGTCCCGATGGTAAGTCGGGACAAAATTACTTAATGAATTCTATACTTATGCTTCAGTCTTTTCAATCAGCTGAGTTCCCTCTTTTATGGAGAAAGTAATCTTTTGACTTTCTTTATCCAAATCAGCAATCATAATATCACCTGGCTTGATGTTCATATTCAATATTTCTTCAGCCAAAGGATCTTCAAGGTATTTCTGAATAGCACGGTGTAAAGGCCTAGCTCCAAATTGTTGATCATAGCCCTTCTCTGCAATGAACTCTTTTGCTTCAGCCGTCAACTCCATAGAGAATCCAAGTGCAGTAAGTCTCTTCATCACACTTTTCATGAGGATATCGATAATTTGGAAGATATGATCTTTCTCAAGTGAATTGAAAATAATAACATCGTCAACCCTATTTAAGAACTCTGGCGAGAATGTACGCTTAAGGGCTTTCTCAATAACGGCTTTGTTGGCTTCTTCTGAATTAGCCTGACGAGCACTAGTTGCAAATCCTACTCCCTCACCAAAATCTTTCAGTTGCCTAACTCCAATATTGGATGTCATGATGATCATGGTATTTTTAAAATCCACTTTTCTACCAAGTCCATCCGTAAGCTGTCCATCATCCAATACCTGCAATAATATATTGTATATGTCGGGGTGAGCTTTTTCTATTTCATCCAATAGAATTACAGAATATGGTTTTCTGCGAACACGCTCGGTCAATTGCCCACCCTCTTCATAACCAACATAGCCTGGAGGTGCACCAATTAATCTACTCACCGTGAATTTCTCCATGTATTCACTCATATCAATACGAATGAGTGCATCTTCAGCCTCAAACATGTATCGAGAAAGGGCTCTTGCTAACTCTGTTTTACCAACTCCGGTAGGACCTAAAAAGATAAATGTTCCGATCGGCTTTTTAGGATCTTTTAATCCTACACGATTGCGTTGTATAGCTTTCACCACCTTACTAATGGCTTCATCTTGGCCAACAACCATAGCCTTCATATCCACACCCATATTACGAAGCTTCTCTGTTTCAGCTTGAACCATGCGCTTCACAGGGATACCCGTCATCATGCTTACTACCTCAGCAATATCATCTTCAGTTATTGGGAAGCGCTTGTGTTTAGATTCTTCCTCCCAATTATTTTTTGCTGCTTCCAGCTCTTCTTGT
>CAMCBE010000093.1 GCA_945872805.1 Chitinophaga pinensis
GACTACATCTAAAAATATTATCGATTCATTCATTGCAAAGTATCCTGGATCGCGTCATATTGAATATGATGCACTTTCTGTAAATGGAATACTTAATGCAAATGCTGCATCATTTGGTAAGAGGGCAATTCCTTCATATCAATTTGATAAGGCAAAGACTATTGTAAGTCTTGCTGCGGATTTTCTTGGAACATGGCTTAGCCCGGTTGAATATGCCAGGCAATATGCAGTGGGAAGAAAAATTGATCAGAAGAATATTGAGATGAGTAGGCATATTGTGTTTGAAAGTATGCTTAGTCTAACAGGCGCTAATGCTGATGATCGTTTCATTCACCTTCCGTCTGAAGAAGGGGCTGTTGCATTAAATTTATATGCTGCTTTAGGTGGACAGGTTTCTGTACCTGCTCTTACAGATGCTCGTTTGAAAAAAGGAATTCAATCTGCTGCAGAAGCACTAAAGAAATCCGGTGCTGCATCACTTGTAGTGAGTGGTAGTAACAATAGTGATGTACAGGTGGTGGTAAACGCAATCAATCAACTCTTAGGCACGTATGGTACTACCATTAATTGGGGTACTACTTTGAATACTCGTAATGGTAATGATGCTGCAATGGTTCAGCTTGTGCAAGAAATGAATGATGGCAAAGTTGGAGCCTTATTTGTGCATGGAGTGAATCCTGCGTATGACTATTTTGATGCGAAAAAATTTGCAACTGGTCTTTCTAAGGTTGCGGTTTCAGTTTCATTCAATGATAGAGAAGACGAAACAACTTCATTGTGTAAATATGTAATTTCTGATCATCATTATTTAGAAAGTTGGGGCGATGCAGAAATGAAATCAGGCTATTTAAGCTTTATTCAACCTACTATTGCGCCATTGTTTAAAACAAGGCCGTATCAATCATCTCTTTTAAAATGGAGTGGTGATGCTATTTCATACGGCGATTATTTTAAAAAATATTGGCTGGGTCATTTCGGATCTCAGTCAGCATGGGATAAAGCATTACAAGATGGAGTAGTAGAAACTCCTGCTGCTGCATCAGCTGGTAGTTATACTTCAACTGCGTTGTCTGCTTCAGCATCTGCCCTTGCTTCAATAAAAACAACTGGTAAAGCTGAATTGGTTGTTTATCAAAAGGTTTCTATGGGTTCTGGGAAGGATGCAAATAATCCATGGCTTCAAGAAATGCCTGATCCAATCACAAAAGCAACTTGGGATAATTACGCAATTATTTCATTTGCCATGGCTAAAGAATTGGGTATCGTAGTTGATGATAATTATGAGGTTGAAGTTGCGAAGCCTGTAATAAAGATTAAAGCCTCAGGTCAAGAATTTACACTTCCTGTTTTAGTTATACCAGGAATGCATAAGAATGTTATTGCCTTAGCCTTAGGGTATGGACGTTCTGAAAAAACAGGCAAGGCAGCAGCAAACGTTGGCCAAAATGCTTTTCCATTGGTTGGTTTTGATGGGAAGAGTTTTACATACAGCACAATAAATGTGTCATATGAAAAACTGAAGGAAACATATAAAATTGCCTATACTCAATCACACAATCAATACGAAGGTCGCGATCAAGTAGTTCGTGAATATTCGTTGGATGTGTTTAAAAAGAATCCAACCATTTTATCAGATGAGCGTCATGAGATGGTTGAGACGTATGCAAAAAACACAAAAGATTTTGCTGCAGAAGGGACACTTTATCCAAGTCATCCTTACCCAGGGCCTAAATGGGGGATGAGCATAGATTTAAATTCATGCATAGGTTGTGGTGCTTGTACGGTTGCATGTACATCAGAAAATAACGTAGCTGTTGTTGGCAAATCAGAAGTAATGCGCGCACATGAGATGCATTGGTTACGGATAGATCGATATTTCGCTACCTACAGAGATGATACTGGCGCAGATAATCTTGATGATTTAAATGTTGTCTTCATGCCAATGCTTTGTCAACATTGTGATAACGCTCCATGTGAGAATGTTTGTCCAGTGAATGCTACAAACCATAGTAGTGAAGGCCTGAATCAAATGACATACAATCGTTGTATTGGTACACGATATTGTGCAAATAACTGCCCTTATAAAGTAAGGCGCTTCAATTGGTCTGATTATATGGGAGCTGATAGCTTCCCTGATAATCAACGTGAAGTTCTTGGCGATGCAGTGATGATGATGAATGAGGATCTTACTAGAATGGTTTTAAATCCTGATGTAACGGTTCGTTCTCGCGGTGTTATTGAAAAATGTTCATTCTGTGTTCAACGTTTACAAGAAGGGAAATTAAAAGCCAAAAAAGAAAATAGGCCTTTAGAAACTGGTGCTGATGGTAAGTGGGATATTAAGACCGCTTGTCAACAAGCTTGTCCAACCAATGCTATTGTATTTGGTAACGTACATGATAAGAAGAGTCCTGTTAGTGTGATTCGAAATGAAGAGCAGACGAATAGGCTGTTCTATGTTCTTGAGGAGATCCATGTACTACCTAATGTGAGCTACCTTGCAAAAATTAGGAATACAGAAAGGAATGTTGGTATTGTAGAAGAAGCGCACCAAGACGAAAAGAAAACAGAGGCAGCGCATTAATTAAAGTAAGAACGAATTCTTATAAATGACCATCAAATGAGTGCAACAAAGTACGAATCGCAGTTAAGAGAACCATTGGTAAATGGTAATAAGACCTATGGTCAAGTTACCCAAGATATTGTGCATACTATAGAAGCAAAACCTACCCGCTTGTGGTATATTGGGTTTTATATCTCTGTGGCCTTATTGATGTTTGGCGCTTATTCTGTTTACCGTGAGGTAACGTATGGTATTGGACAGTGGAACGTTAATCGAACTATTGGATGGGGTTGGGATATTACCAACTTCGTATGGTGGGTTGGTATCGGTCATGCGGGTACGTTGATTTCAGCCATTCTATTATTGTTTCGCCAAGGATGGAGAACAGGTGTTAACCGTGCTGCAGAAGCGATGACCATTTTTGCTGTAATGTGTGCTGGTCAGTTTCCAATTTTCCACATGGGAAGGGTTTGGTTGGCATTTTTTACGTTACCTTATCCAAATACACGTGGGCCATTATGGCCTAACTTTAATTCGCCATTGTTGTGGGACGTATTTGCCATCTCCACATATTTTACTGTTTCTTTACTTTTCTGGTATTCTGGTTTATTGCCAGATTTGGCAACGGTTAGGGATCGTGCTAAAACAAAAATTCGCAAGCATTTATATGGTGTTGCTTCCTTCGGTTGGTCAGGTAGTACCAAACATTGGCAGCGTCACGAAAGTCTTTCACTTGTATTGGCTGGACTTTCAACTCCGCTAGTATTATCAGTACACACTATTGTATCGTTTGACTTTGCTACATCAGTTGTACCTGGTTGGCACACTACAATATTCCCTCCTTACTTTGTTGCTGGTGCAATCTTCTCAGGGTTTGCGATGGTGCAAACGCTTATGTTGATTCTAAGAAAAGTAATGGGGTTGCATGATTACATTACATTGGGTCATATTGAAGCAATGAATAAGGTTATTGTCTTAACCGGTTCAATTGTGGGATGCGCATACCTTACCGAATTGTTCATGGCATGGTATAGTCAAGTACCATTTGAACAAGATATCTTCTTTAAATACCGAATTGCTGGTCCTTATGGATGGAGTTATTGGTTAATGATGACCTGTAATGTGGTTTCTCCTCAGTTGTTTTGGTTTACAAAACTTAGAAGAAATGTATTGTTCACGTTTATAATGAGTATCGTGGTGAATATTGGTATGTGGTTTGAACGTTTTGTAATCATTGTTTCTTCTTTATACCGCGATTACCTTCCTTCTTCTTGGTCAATTTATTACAGACCAACTATTTGGGAAGTTGGTTTCTATCTTGGAACATTTGGTTTGTTCTTTACATGCTTCTTCCTCTTTTCTAAATATTTCCCAGTTATTGCCATTGCAGAAATTAAGTATGTTTTGAAAGGTACTGGAGAGAGCTTTAAGAATGAGATGGAAGGATTAGAGTCTAAGCAACTTGATGCTTTTGTAGAAGAAATGCATCATGGACATCATGAGGAAGGAACAGTTAAAATTGCGCATCACTGATAATTCAATAAAGTAAAAAGTATAAAATGGCGTTGAAAAAATTTGTTGTAGGCTGCTTTGAGGATGAGAAAGTTCTCTTTCCTGCCGTTGCAAAAGTGAGAAAAGCAGGTTATAAGTTCCATGACATCTATACTCCTTTCCCTGTACATGGTCTAGATAGTGCCATGGGCTTAAGAGAAACGAGTATCCATACTGCTGGATTTTTATATGGATTGGTTGGTACTACTACGGCGGTAACATTCATGACATGGGTTTTTACTAAGGATTGGCCAGTGAATATTGGAGGTAAACCTAATTTTGCATTACCAGCCTGGATTCCAATAACATTTGAGTTGACTGTATTGTGTGCTGCTGTTGGTATGGTACTTACTTTTTGCTATATATGCCAACTTGCTCCATTTGTAAAGAAACATACTTTTCATGCACGTGCAACAGATGATTTATTTGTGATGGTTATTGAATGTGGTGAAAAAACGAATGAAGATGAATTGAAAGCATTGCTTACTAGTGTTGGTGCTCAGGAGGTAAATACTCAAATAGCAGAAGAAGGATGGTGGATAGGCCGTTACGATCAAGAACAATCGCTTTACAAAGAACCAAATATTGCTTAACTAATTAAGAGAAAAGGGAAAGAGGAGAGATTATAAAATAACTAAAGAGATGAAAAGATTAACATTCGTTTTCTGTGGACTGACAACATTGCTTCTAGCGGTTGTGGGTTGCAGCGATGTGAAAAGAACACGTGGCAAAGTATATATGCCTGATATGGCTGATAGCCGTGCATATGAAACGTATTCCACTAATCCTGTTTTTGCTGATGGGCGAACAAGCCAAGGCCCAGTAGCGGGTACAGTTAAACGTGGAGATGAGTATCCTGTGCATATTGAAATGGATGCAATTGGTGATACCGCTAATTATTATGCTTCAAATCAACTGCCCAATCCATTTACAAGTTTGACCGCTGATCAATTAAAAGAAACAGAGAGATTATATTTAATCAATTGTGCCATTTGTCATGGCGCCAAGTTGGATGGTAATGGCCCGTTATGGAAAGATGGAGAAGGCCCATTCCCTGCAAAACCTGCTGCATTAGTTGGTGATAGTAAATATGAATCAATGCCTGATGGACAAATGTTCTATTCAGTTACATATGGTAAAAATTTAATGGGTGGTTATGCATCACAACTAAATGCAAAGCAGCGTTGGATGGTAATTAGCTATATTAAAATAAAGCAAGGAAAGTTGAAGCCAGCTGGTAATGCAGACACTATGGTTGTTGCATCAGCAGTAATAAAATAAACAACGCATTAAATAATTAGGGATGAGTAAGCAACAATTTGAGATTTCAGCAGGGTATAAAAAATGGACTAACGCGCTTTTGGGCGTAGGTATATTGACCCTTGTGTTGGGATTCATTTTTCTGGCGACGAGCAAAGAAGAGCTCAACCAAACACGGTTTTGGGCTGTGCTTTTACAAAATAGCGTTTTCTTTTTATTGGTTGTAAATGCAAGTATGTTCTTTATTTGTGCTACCACACTTGCAATGGGTGGTTGGCAAATGGCTTTTCGTAGGGTGCCTGAAGCAATTTCAAGCCTCGTGCCCGTTTTTGGTGTATTTGCTTTGGTCGTATTCCTCGGAATAATTTTTGGTCATCAATATGGTATCTACCATTGGTTAGATAAAGAACACGTTGAACATGATCCAATTTTAAAAGGCAAAAGTGCATTCCTAAATCCAACGTTTTTCTTGACATGGACAATTATTTCACTTTTCATGTGGTCTTGGGTAGGTGCTAAGATGAGAAAACTTTCATCACAAGCAGATGAGAAAATGGATAAAGAACAATCAAAAAAATTCATCTGGACCAATACTGTTTGGGCATCAATCTTTATTGTATTCTTTGCATTGACTGTAGGCTCTACAATTCCTTGGTTATGGTTAATGAGTATTGACGCACATTGGTTTTCAACGATGTATAGTTGGTATACGTTAATTAGTTCATTTGTAGCTGGGATCTCGTTAGTTGCCATCTATGTTATTTACCTTAAGAATCAAGACTATCTAGAATATGTAACGGAAGAGCATCTTCATGATATAGGTAAATTCATGTTTGCTTTCTCTGTATTTTGGACATACTTATGGTATT
This sequence comes from Chitinophaga pinensis, assembly GCA_945872805.1. Classification (GTDB taxonomy): domain Bacteria; phylum Bacteroidota; class Bacteroidia; order Chitinophagales; family Chitinophagaceae; genus Pollutibacter. The sequence goes on from CAMCBE010000093.1 coordinate 6,244, forward strand.
CACAGTTCATGTTGATTTGGTATGCTAACATTCCTGAAGAAACTATTTATTTCAAGCCTCGTATGCAAGGCGTTTATAGAGGTATTTTCTTCCTCAATTTGATTACAAATTTTGCAGTACCATTCTTATTATTAATGAGAAGAGGTTCTAAAAGAAATTATACTACTGTTACATTTTTGGCCGTGCTTATCATTTTAGGTCATTGGATTGATTTCTACCAAATGGTGATGCCTGGTACAGTAAATGAACATTATACACTTGGGTGGTTTGAATTTGGGATACTTTCTCTTTATGCAGGACTTATTATGTTCTTTGTAGGAAGAGGGTTAGCTAAAAAACCATTGGTTGCAAAGTTTCATCCTTTCATCAAGGAGAGTACAATTCACCATACCTAAGAAATTGATAAAAGTAGAAAAAATATTATTTAACATTATATACGAAAGCACATGTCGGGTTATTTCATTTTAGTAATATTGGCTCTCGCGTTTGTGGTTACATTTCAAATCGCAAAAGCTAGTGAATACGTTTCTGTGTTGAAGGGCGAAGAAAAAACATTTAAGCAGAATAACCGTATCAATGCTTTTCTGTTCATTGTATTTTTAGTTCTTGGATTAATTGCAGCTTGGTGGTGTAATAGCATGTTTTATGGTAAAACATTATTAGCTCAACCTGCCGCATCAGATCATGGAGAAAAAATTGATTTTATGCTTCTGCTTACTATCGCTGTTACTGGCGTAGTATTTCTCCTCACTCAAATATTACTTTTTTGGTTTGCATATAAATATCAATATACCGAAAAGAGAAAGGCTTACTTTTTTGCACATGATAATAAGTTAGAATTACTTTGGACAGTTGTTCCTGCCATATTTTTAACTGTATTGGTGGGATTTGGTTTATTTTATTGGTTTAAGATTACTGGAGATGCTCCAAAAAACTCACAAGTTGTTGAGATAACGGGTAAGCAATTCAACTGGATGATTAGGTATCCAGGCAAAGACAATGTTTTAGGGAGAAAAAATTATAGGCTAACCGACGCCTCTAGTGGTAATGCCCTAGGTGTTGATTGGGAAGATGGGGCTAGTCATGATGATATTGAAGCAACTGAAATGCACCTTGTTGTAAATAAGCCAGTTCATTTGGTTATCAATGCACAAGATGTAATTCATGACGTTGGATTAGTTCATTTTAGGTTGAAAATGGATGCCGTTCCTGGTATTCCTACAACACTATGGTTTACGCCAAAGTATACGACTACACAAATGAAAGAGATTACAGGAAATAAAGATTTCGTGTATGAAATCTCTTGTGATCAAGTATGTGGCACTGGGCATTATTCTA
>CAMCBE010000094.1 GCA_945872805.1 Chitinophaga pinensis
ATAGCTGCATTGGGGCAATTTGGAAGAAATCTATCAAATAATTCTCAAAAATTAGTCCTTTCAGATGCATGGGGAAACACCATAGATGAAGTAGAATACAAAGATGAAGCTCCGTGGCCTCTTGAAGCAGACGGTAAAGGATCTTTCCTAGAATTAATAAACCTCTCCTTCGACAATAGTCTTGCCTCCAGTTGGATTGCGAAAGACTCTGCATTTCAACAAGTTGAAATCACAACAAGTATTTCAATCTTTCCAAATCCATTTATAAATCAGTTGAATATAAAAAATGGAAATGATTACCCAGTAGATCTTCGCGTATTTAATTCAACAGGGCAACTACTCGAACAAATAAAGAATGTATTAGCAGGAGAAAAAATTCAACTTGGTAGCAGGTATAAATCAGGAATATATATTATAGAAGCAACAGGAAATGGAGAAAAGATAATCAAAAAAGTCCTGAAATCATAAGCCTTTACGTGTACTCAGCCTATACAATGAAAAAATATACTGTAGTTGTTTTAATTGCCATTATCTTATTAAGTAAATCTACATTTTCCCAAACGGTAGATAAACTTTTTATAAACGATGTCAGCATTGAAACATCAATTTCTGGAAAGCTTTTTGGAACGTTAACCCTACCAGAAAATACAACGAAAAAAACACCTATTGCGCTCATTATTGCTGGTTCTGGACCAACTGATAGAGATGGCAATAATTCAATGATGAAAAATAATTCACTAAAACTATTGGCAGAACAATTGGCATTGAGTGGAATAGGTTCAGTCCGATATGATAAAAGAGGAGTTGCGGCAAGTATTTCTGCTGCTAGGTCTGAATCAGAATTGCGATTTGAAAATTATATAAATGATGCAAAAGACTGGATCAATTGGATTAAAAGTAATCATCCACATAGTAAAATAATTGTAATAGGACATAGTGAAGGCTCACTCATAGGCATGATTGCGGCGGCTGAAAATGCAAATGCCTTTATTTCGATAGCTGGTGCTGGAAGAGCAGCTGACGTAATACTTAAAGAACAACTTGAATCACAACCAAAATTGATAAAAGATATGTGTTTCGAGATGCTAGACAGTTTGAAAATTGGAAAAACAAAAGACAGTATTAATCCAATTTTGTTTTCCCTTTTCAGACCAAGCGTACAACCTTATCTCATATCCTGGTTTAAGTATGACCCACAAATTCAAATAAAAGCGCTTAATAAGCGATCGCTAATCATACAAGGAAATAATGATATTCAAACTACTATAGAAGATGCGAATCTATTACACCATGCAAACCCAAGTAGCAAATTGATTATAATAGACAAGATGAATCACCTCTTCAAACTAGTTGATGGGGATAGAAAAACAAATGTGGATACTTACAATAACCCAAACATACCAATATCCCCATTCTTAATAGAAAGTATAGTAAAATTCATCACGTCAAAAGATGTTATGCATTAGTCAAAAGATAAGAAGAAATCAATAGGCCTCAATTACAAATCTTATTCTTACATTCAAGTACAAATCAATATTATGCAAGATATACATCTTCATCACGAAGCACATTTGCAAAGTAGTGACCTATTAACCGATATAGTCATCGGCATGAGCGATGGCCTAACTGTTCCATTCGCATTAGCTGCCGGACTGAGTGGTGCTGTTCATGGAGATATAAGCCTGATTTGGATTGCCGGTATCGCTGAAATCTCAGCTGGGTCAATCGCCATGGGCCTAGGTGGATATCTTGCCGGACGAACAGAACAAGACCATTATGAAAGCGAATTAAAAAAAGAATATTGGGAATTAACACATAAAAGAAAAGACGAAATCTGGGAAGTGAAAAAAGTATTCCTTGATTGGGGATTAACTGAAGAAACTGCAGAAGAGGCAACACAAGAAATTATAAAAGACGATAAACGTTGGGTCGACTTTATGATGAAATACGAATTGGGATTAGAGAAACCTGATCCTAAAAGAGCGTCACGAAGCGCATTCAACATTGGACTGAGTTATATAGTTGGGGGACTAATCCCATTAATTCCTTATTTCTTTGTAAGTGATGCAATCAGCGGATTAAAATTGTCAGCTATCATAACCCTTGCTTGTCTATTTATATTTGGATTTTTCAAAAGCAAAATCACAGGAATAAATCCTTGGACAGGTGGACTTAAAGTAATGATGATTGGTGCATTAGCAGCAGGAGCTGCATTTACTATTGCAAAATTGATTGAAGGTGGTCATGCTTGATACTTACTAGAACAATAATTTAAAATATAAATAATGAAATTTAAATACCATATGCTTATTGATATAAAACAGTATCTAATCATTTTATTGAGTTACTGTATCATAGCCTGTAATAATACCGTTGATAAAGCCGATATCGTCAAAAACGACAGTTTAATTGAAGTGGAAAAACACCTTCCTGAAAACGCACTAAAAGGATTAGTTGTTACAGATGAACTTGAAATAAAAAAGTTCGCAACTGAACCGATGCTTCAAAATCCAACAAACATTGATGTAGATGAGAGAGGAAGGGTTTGGGTCACAGAAGCATATAATTATCGTCCAGCAATAAGTGGAAATCCAACTAATCCAAAAGGTGATCGAATAATGATACTAGAAGATATTGATGGTGACGGAAATGCAGATACATCAAAAATATTTTATCAGGACTCTTCACTAAATGCTCCATTAGGAATTTGCGTTTTAGGAAACAAAGTCATCGTTTCTCAAAGTCCATACATTTGGGCCATCTATGACGACAACAATGACGATAAAGCAGATAGAAAGGAAATCATGTTTAGCGGTATAGGAGGCGATCAACATGACCATGGTGCACATTCGATTACTTTTGGACCAGATGGGAAACTATACTTCAATGTTGGAAATGAAGGACATACACTAAAAGACAAAAACGGAAAAGATATTTTAGATCAGGATGGTGATGTAATTGGACCAAAAAAATATAAACAGGGGATGGTCTTTAGATGTGATACAGACGGATCTAATGTTGAATGCCTGGGTAACAATTTTAGAAATCCATTTGAAGTAGCAGTGGATAGTTATGGTACACTTTGGCAAAGTGATAATGATGATGATGGAAATCAAGGAACTCGAATTAATTATGTTATGCCATATGGAAACTATGGGTATACTGATGAAATTACAGGAGAAGGATGGGACGCAAACAGAATTAATATCGAAGACTCAATACCACTAAGGCATTGGCATCTTAATGATCCGGGTGAAATTCCCAATCTATTGCAAACAGGGGCTGGCTCACCAACGGGAATGCTTATTTATGAAGGAGATTTTCTGCCAAAGAAATTTCAAGGACAGATGATTCATTGTGATGCAGGCCCGAATGTAGTAAGATCTTATCCAGTTACTAAAAAAGGAGCAGGCTATACGGCAAAAATAATAAACATAGTAGAAGGTAAAAACGATAAATGGTTCAGGCCATCAGATGTTTGTGTCGCCCCAGACGGATCATTAATCATAGCCGATTGGTATGACCCTGGTGTAGGTGGACATCAAGCAGGAGATCAAACTCGGGGCAGGATTTACCGTGTTGCACCAAAAGAAACGCCTTATAAAATTAAATCAGAAAATTATACAACTCCTGAAGGTGCAGTTCATGCTTTATGTAATCCAAATTTATCTATTCGATATCATGCATACAACGTACTCATGGGAATGGGCGCCAGTGCTGTTCCTGCACTGGAAAAAACATGGTCAACATCAGATAACCTACGATTTAAAGCGAGAGCATTTTGGGCACTTGTTAGAATCAACCAAAATGAAAAATCAAATTATATTAAGCTAGCTATATCAAACGAAAACTCAGATATCCGCATTCTAGGCATTCGTGCTGCAAAAGAGCTAGGAGAAGATTTAATTCCGATCATTCGTCAGCTATCCACAGATAAGGACATGCAAGTTAAAAGAGAATGTGCAATAGCATTAAGGCATCTTAAATCAAGCGAAGCAGCAGACTTATGGGCAACACTTGCAACGGAATATACCGGAGAAGATCGTTGGTTCCTTGAAGCACTTGGTATTGGAGCAGATAAACAATGGGATACTTTTTTACCCGCCTACATGAATAAAATAAATAGTTCATTAAAACATGCTGGAGCCAAAGATGTGATTTGGCGAGCAAGAACAGACAAATCAATACCTCTTTTAGCTAGTCTTGCATCCGATTCATCCACATCACTAAAAAATAGACTTCGCTATTTTAGGGCATTTGAATTCAACAGTGGATCATTGAAATATCAATACCTACTAAAAATGCTTCATGAAAATAAAAACCAAGATCTTGAATTAAGTAAGACCATTCTTTATTGCCTTAATAAAGCAACAGTCCTACAATCCATTGAAGCCCAAAAAACATTACAAACTGTATTGATTAATTTGATAGGCACTCAAGAATATATTGATCTTGTTCGAAAATTTGAAGTCAAAACAGAAAATAAAAATTTATTAGCTATAGCCATCTCAAAAAGTAACGATAATATTGGAGAAGAGGCCGCTGAAATATTACTTAAATTAGATGGATCTAAATTGATTGGCCCTATTTTCAAGAATCATGATACATCAAAACAATATGCATTAATCAACTCATTGTCAAAAGTTGGAAGCAAACAATCTGTTGAGGTTCTAGAAAAAATAATGATTACTAAAAGTCTTTCCGAAGAATTACGTAAGAAAGCAGCACAACATATTGGAAGAAGTGACTTCGGAGAATCAAGAGTATTATTTTTATTAAAAAATAATAAAATACCTACCCTAATTATAAAAGATGCAGTGAAAAGTGTTGAAGATTCATGGAGAAAATCTGTCAGAGAAGAAGCATTAAGTTACCTGCCAGATAATCCTACTCCTTCAAAGTCTAGAAACATTCCTACAATAGCCGAATTGACTTCACTAAAGCCAAACTCTTCAAATGGAAAAACAATTTTCATGAACAATTGCTCTTCTTGCCATATGGTGAATGAAATTGGAAAAGATTTTGGTCCAAAACTTTCTGCCATTGGATCAAAGCTTCCTAAAGAAGGAATTCTTGAATCAATTGTACACCCATCTTCTGGCATTGGATTTGGTTATGAAGGTTGGACAATCTCACTAAAGGATGGATCAACAACAGCAGGAATTATTTCAGGCAAAACAGATGATAAAATTTCCATAAAATATCCTGGAGGTGTAAATTCAAAAATAAAGACTTCAGACATTATGTCTAAAAAGCAAATGGAAAAATCCATGATGACCGAAGGATTGTATGAAAATTTTTCGAACCAGGGAATGGCTGATCTACTCGAATATTTATCAGTATTAAAAAAATAAAATAGCTACAGAGCCCTATTCAAAAAGTCAATCAAGGGCTTTGTGGCTTTATAATCCTTAAGCATCTTGGTCAATCCAGACTGAGATTGAAATTCACTATCTGTATACCCATTGAAGGTGTAATAACCCTTCATTTTTAAATATTCATTAGCGGGGTTTGAATCTTCATACCCCTTTGGAATTTTCTTTAATATCTCCGGCGATTGGACACCAGCAGGAAATATCTTGTTGAACTGCTTAGATCCAACTATAGATTTCCATTCCTCAAAGCCATAATCAATCTCTTGCCTAAACTTATATAAATCAGGTGGCAAAGGCATATATACTCCTCCACCTGCGAAAGAATTATTTCCGGGTTCTACTTGTAAATAATAGGCCGCCATGGGAGATTTCTTTCCACCTGCACTAATGAGTGCAAAAAAATTAGTTTTATAGGGAGTTTTGTTTTTTGAAAAACGAATGTCTCTATTGATTCTTGATATGCATTTTTTGGAATCCAATGAAACTTCAGCTATAGTAGAATCGAATTTTTCTATTCCTTTGATAATCTCATTCGTAAAATCAATAAAATTTTGTCGAGCTAACTCATAGGCAGGTCTGTTCAGATCAAACCATTGCTTATTATTGTTCTCCTTGAGTTTCTTTAAAAAGGTGAATGTTGAACGATCTAACATATACTTATTTAATTATTTATAAATGAATAGGGGTCATCTCCAATCCCATAAAACAACATTCCAATCCAAGCCTCCATATTTCAACTCACTAATCACCTGAAAGCCAGTTTTCTGATGAGCCTTCAGAGATCTGATATTATCCTTAGCAACATCGGTTACCAGATAATCATATTGGTCATGTAAACAGTCCTTAAAATGACCGTACAAACGTTGAACCAACCCTTGTCCACGAAAATTTTTTGCTACACATAATTGACCAACAACAATATAATTAATCTCACTTAATGATTGATGGTTATAAACACAGTTATCAATTACATTGAATAAGCCTTCGAGAAGATCATGACGAGACCTCATTTTTTTTGTGGAAACTAGTGCATACCCAACAACCTCGTCATCAACTTTTGCAATGATTGAAGGCTCATCTCTATGCATTTCCTCTAAAAAATCTATTGTATACGATGCCGTTAAAAAACCTTCACGTGTGGCTTCATCAGATGAAATATTTCTGCTTAAATTTACTTCCTGCAAACCTTTTATTCCCTGTAACTCCCAAATATCTGAAACCCTTTTTACCTCTATCATAAACGGCCTAACTTTTTAGTATCAATTTATACGTTAAATATTCAATTACTTTTATCATATGGATTTAATTCATGTTCAAATGTAACCATACTATAAAATTTCATGTATAATAAATCGATTTAAAAATACTTATCCATAACGCACATTTAATGAAACATTATGCAAGGGCATCGTAGATGATTTCAACAGGGTGGTACGCTTTTTTATTTACCCCATCCTTAATCTGATGCCTACAACTCGTTCCAGGTGCAGCAACAAGTGTAGAATCCGGCTGCTCTCTTACTGCTGGGAATAGTACAAGCTCTCCTATCTGCATAGAAATATCGTAATGTTCTTTTTCATAGCCAAAAGAACCGGCCATGCCACAACAACCGGATGGTATTGTATCAACAGAATAATTTTCTGGAAACGATAAAATTTTCAAAGTAGCGGCCAACGATCCAACTGCCTTTTGCTGGCAATGTCCATGTAACTGAATTTTCTTTTCAGTTTTGGTAAAGTGTTCTTTGGTAAGTACTCCTCTTTCAATTTCTTGGGCAATAAATTCATCAATAAAAAATGTATTCCTAGCGAGGTTACTCGCTAATTGAATGTTTTCGTCTAGAGCAAGGTCTGGATATTCATCACGAAAAGTTAAAATAGCAGATGGCTCTATACCAATAAGAGGAGAATCATCAGTAATGATCGGAGCTAATAATTCAATATTTTTATTAGCAATAATTTTAGCCTTTCGAACCAATCCCTTTGAAAGCCAGGTTCGGCCACTTTCAATATGCTTGGGAACAATCACCTCATAGCCTAAATGTTCCAGCAGCTTTACAGCAGTAATGCCAATATGAGCATCATTATAATTGGTAAATTCATCAGCAAATAAATATACTCTTCTACCTAATGAAGTATTCTTTTTTTCAGTTTGATGACTCTTGTACCACG
>CAMCBE010000095.1 GCA_945872805.1 Chitinophaga pinensis
AGACTGATTTTCTTTCTTTAACGAAAGATATTCCTCAACATTATTTACTCTATCGAAAACTTTTCCTGACACTTCGCTCGAAAAAATAGTATAAATCGTGTTGTGGAATTTGTTGTAGGTAAAGAGCATATAAAGAGCTATTCCCTGTAGCAACAGAAAAAAAATCAGGACTGAATACCTCTTTAAAAAAAGAAAAACGTTACGCATGAATGGCCTACTCCTTAGTTGTTTTAGGTGAGGCTAATTATCGCATGATGAAAGGAAAATTCTGATAATTCTTTAGCGCAAGACCGGTTCCACGCACTACACTTTTCAAAGGGTCTTCTGCAACATGAACAGGTAATTTGATCTTGAGCGAAAGACGCTTATCCAATCCTTTCAACAAAGCACCACCTCCAGTTATGTATAAACCTCTTCTGTAAATATCTGCAGCCAACTCGGGCGGAGTTGTTTCCAAGGCTTTAAGTATAGCTTCCTCAATCTTAAAGATTGATTTATCTAAGGCTTCAGCAATTTCTTGGTAACTAACCATGATTTGCTTTGGTATACCCGTAACAAGATCTCGTCCGTTTACGGCCATATCATCAGGTGGATTATCTAAGTCTTTCATTGCAGCACCAACGTGAATTTTAATTTGTTCGGCAGTTCTTTCGCCGATTAACAAACTATGATACCTTCTTAAGGCCTCCATGATATCTGCAGTAAATTCATCACCAGCGATACGAATAGACTGATCGCAAACGATACCTGCTAAGGCGATAACTGTTATACCCGTAGTACCACCGCCAATATCAATGATCATATTGCCAATAGGTTCGGTAACATCAATGCCAATACCAAGAGCGGCAGCCATTGGTTCGTGAATAAGATAAACTTCTTTTGCTCCAGCTTGTTCCGCACTATCTCTAACGGCTCTTTTCTCAACTTCTGTAATACTAGAAGGAATACATATCATCATTTTCCAGCTAGGTGGAAAAAGTGGCTTCTTAGGATAAATAAGTTTTATCATTTCCCTAATCATCAATTCAGCCGCATTGAAATCGGCAATTACACCATCTTTCAATGGACGAACAGTGCGAATGCTTTCATGCGTCTTCTCATGCATGAGTAATGCTTTCTTTCCTACAGCCAATAAAATTTTAGGATTACTGCGGTCCAATGCTACGATAGATGGTTCATTCACAACAATTTCGTCGTTATGAATAATCAGGGTATTTGCAGTACCCAAATCAATTGCTATATCTTGTGTAAACCATGTGAAAAGTCCCATCAGTTCTGATTTGTTTAGATATTACAAAGTTGAAATAAAAAAAGGGATAAACAATCAATAATTTTAATAAGAATCAAGATAATAAATGTTAAAGTGCTTTCCTAACAAAACTATCCAAGAAACTCATACCCAATATCCTCTCTGAAATCCATCTTATCGAAATGTATAGATTGAATTTTAGTCAATGAAGTTGAAACTGCCTCTTGAATCGTACTCCCATAGGATGTAATGGCTGCAACACGCCCACCATTGGTGTAATAGCTACCCTTTCTTTCCATTGTACCGGCATGAAATGCCATGGTTTGAACGCCTGTAGCTTCATCTAGGCCTGAAATCACCTTGCCTTTTTCAAAATCACCAGGATACCCTCCACTTACCAAAACAACTGTTGCAGCAGCACGCTTATCCGTTTCAATTAAGCTATTCTCCAGTTTACCATGAGCCATGGCTAAGAATAATTCAACTAAATCAGAAGTCAATCTCGGCAGCACAACTTCTGTCTCTGGATCGCCCATTCTGCAATTATATTCAATAACAAAAGGTTCGCCTTCCACTTTGATTAAACCAAAGAAAACAAATCCATGATATATTAATCCTTCCTCAGCGATTCCCTTGATAGTGGGCTCTACCACTTGTTTTATGACTTTACCCATGAACACATCATCAGCAAAAGGAACTGGACTAACAGCCCCCATACCTCCGGTGTTTGGACCTGTATCTCCCCTTCCGATTCGTTTATAATCCTTAGCGTCTGGAAGCAAGACATACTTTTTTCCATCCGTGAGGGCAAAAACACTTAATTCAACCCCTGTCAGAAATGATTCTACCACAACCCTTTCTCCCGCTTTGCCAAAGAGCGATAGCTGAATCATCTCTTCAAAAGTATGCAACGCCTCTTCATGAGTTTGTGCAATAACTACCCCCTTCCCAGCCGCGAGTCCATCTGCCTTTAAGACAATAGGTAGGCTATGGTTACGCAAGTAACTGACCCCTTCTTCAAAGTTGGATTTATTAAATTCACGATAACCGGCTGTTGGTATGCCATGTCTTTCCATGAAGGCTTTCGCAAAAGCCTTGCTTCCCTCAAGTTGTGCACCAGCTGCTGAAGGTCCAACAACGATGATGTTGCTTAATTCAATGTCTGATTTAAAATAATCAAAGATGCCGTTTACAAGTGGGTCTTCAGGGCCAACAACCAACATTTGAATATTTTTTGCTTTGCAAAAGGCCCCTATAGCCTCAAAATCATTCACTGAAATAGTAATATTCTCTCCAAATTGAGCGGTTCCGGGGTTTCCTGGAGCAATAAAAAGCTTTTCACAATGGGCACTTTTGCTGATTTTTTGAGCAAAAGCATGTTCTCTTCCTCCTGCACCTAATAGAAGTATATTCATAAAATAAAAAATTCAAATAAATAAGCTAAGTCCTTCCCTGCGAAGATACATATGCAGAAAAGAATAGAGAATTCTTTTGACAAGAAAACCCCGTTGAACTAAATTCCTTATTTTAGGTACCACATCACAAAACCGAGGACATGAGCCAACATCAGAGCACTTCACATCCAAAAGGATTATATATTCTGTTTACCACAGAAATGTGGGAAAGATTCAACTACTATGGAATGCGTGCCATATTTGTTCTTTTCATGACAAAAGCCATGCTATTTGACAAAACCTTCGCCTCCAATTTATATGGCAGTTACACAAGCCTTAGCTACCTCACCCCACTAATTGGTGGATTCATGGCAGATCGTTATTTGGGCAATAAGAGATCAATTATCATGGGTGGTTTGACTATGGCTATTGGTGAATTCATCCTGTTTTTTTGTGGGTCAACCTATGAAAGCAATCCATCTCTTTCTATGATGCTCTTTTTCTGTGGCCTTGGATTTATGATAGCAGGCAATGGATTTTTCAAGCCAAATATCTCTTCTATGGTAGGTCAATTATATCCTCCTGGAGATAGAAGAATCGATCCGGCATACACCATATTTTATATGGGCATTAATGTGGGTGGTGCTCTGGGTCCATTTCTGTGTGGAATTTTTGGTGATACTGGGAATCCTGCTGATTTTAAATGGGCTTTTCTAATAGCCGGGATAGGAATGTTACTAAGTGTCATAATTCAAAAAGTATTTCAAGACAAATACCTACTTGATCATACTGGTAAACAAATCGGAAATACCCCAGAAAAAACGACTAAAAGCAGTATAAAACCATTCATCATTGTTGTAGGCATGGCCCTTTTTTCAGGCCTTATGATTGCTTTGGTGTATGTAGATGCAAAAGTTTTTTCGTTTTTATTTTATCTACTCATCGCATCTCTTTTATTAATCTTATTTATAATTTTTGGTGACAAAACACTTTCCATCCTTGAAAAGAAAAAAATCGGCGTACTATTCATCGTATCTTTTTTTGTAATCTTTTTCTGGAGTGCATTTGAACAAGGGGGTGCATCACTAACCTTCTTTGCTGATGAACAAACAGACCGCTATGTTGGGCTGCACATTCCAGTTTGGATAGTTTATATATTATCCATTGCCTTACTTGCATTCACCTATAAATTATACAAAAAAGCTGCTTTAAATCTCAGTGCAAATGATCTTAAACTTAGAAATACAGTTTACTTTTTATTAGCCACAATGGGCGTAGGCATTTTATATATCAACTATTCCTTACTTACCAAAGGAAACCAAGACATACTATTTGAAGAAGTTCCGGCAAGTTTTTTTCAATCACTAAACTCTTTATTCGTGGTAAGCTTTGCACCCGTTTTTGCCTGGATTTGGATTAAGCTAGGAAAATACGAACCTTCATCACCTACAAAAATGGCATTGGGATTATTATTTCTTGCTTTAGGCTATCTGTGGATCGCCACAGGGGTTAAAGACGTGCAACCAGGTATTAAAGTGGGAATGATCTGGCTAACTGGTCTTTACATCTTACATACATGGGGCGAACTTTGTCTTTCTCCCATAGGCATGTCATTATTCAACAAACTATCTCCATTAAAACTATCCTCACTGCTCATGGCTGTATGGTTTCTCGCTAATGCTTTCGCGAATAAGCTTGCCGGCAAGTTGAGTGCCTTATACCCAGACCAAGGAACTAGCACTTCATTTATGGGCTTTGAAATGCATAACATGTACGACTTCTTTTTACTCTTTGTTATACTTGCAGGAATAGCATCACTTATATTATTTTCATTGACGAGCTGGTTACAAAAAATGATGAAATCTTAATTTTATAAACTAATTTTCAAAAAAAATACGAGTAGATATATTGTGAATTTAATACCAAAAAAATGAAACTTAGAGCAATCAAATTTGGTGCACCGCTAAGTGTTTTTATCCTCGCCTATTTTGCATTCACCAATACTGGATGGATTATATCCACACCAATGTTGTATGCCTTTGCCTTTATCCCATTGGTAGAATTAGTTGTACCGGCAAAAACAACTAACCTTAGCATAGCTGAGGAAGAAATGGAAAAGAAGGATAGACTTTATGATTATTGGCTTTACTTAATTGTGCCGATCCAATATTTTTCATTGTACTTTTTTCTACAATCTACTCAAGTAGGCTCATTAACATCCATTGAATTAATGGGTAGAATTTTTGTCATGGGATTGCTGTGTGGAACATTTGGAATCAATGTAGGCCATGAGCTGGGGCATAGAAAAAATCTATATGAAAGAAATTTAGCTAAAGCGTTACTGCTCTCTTCCTTATACATGCATTTCTATATTGAGCATAATCAAGGACACCACAAAAATGTTTCTACAAAAGAAGACCCCAGCAGTGCCAGACGTGGAGAGCCCATTTATTTATTCTACTTCAGAACAATCATTCTTGGGTATTTTTCTGCTTGGAAAATAGCAGCCACAGACCAACGCAAGAAAAGCAGGCCAATCTTGCATTTCTCAAATCAAATGATCCAATTTCAACTTCTTCAACTCGTACTGATATCCATTGTATTTATTCTATTTGGATGGAAGACCATGCTCTATTTTATAGCAGCTGCGTCTATCGGATTTCTATTACTTGAAACAGTTAATTACATTGAACATTACGGATTGGAAAGAGAAAAAAATAGTTCAGGTAATTACGAACGCACATTACCTATACATAGCTGGAACAGCAATCATATTCTTGGAAGACTAATGCTTTTTGAATTATCAAGACATAGCGACCATCATTACATGGCAAGCAGAAAATATCAATTACTAAGACATCATGAAAATGCCCCTCAAATGCCTACCGGATACCCAGGAATGATGATTCTATCTCTTATTCCACCCATTTGGTTTAGCATTATGAACAAAAGAATTGATGACTTTCGACTACACCATCAGGAAATTTTATCAGCTCCGAAATAAGGCCTTAATACTGAAGGAATTTCAATTCCATCCTGAGATTGGTTGTTCTCTAAAAGACTTGCAAGTATTCGTGGTAAGGCCAACGAGCTCCCATTGAGAGAATGCAATAGTTCAGGCTTTCCCTGTTTATCTTTTGATCTGATTTTAAGACGATTAGTTTGAAAGGCTTCAAAATTAGATACTGAGCTAACCTCTAGCCATCTTTGTTGTGCTGTGCTATAGACTTCGAAATCATATGTAAGTGCAGATGCAAAACTCATATCACCTCCACATAAGCGTAAAATTCTATAAGGTAAGCCTAATGACTCTATTAGTTTTTCTACGTGATTAACCATTTCATCCAGTACTGCATAACTATGTTCAGCTTCCGTTAAATAAACAATTTCCACTTTATCAAACTGATGCACTCTATTTAATCCACGAACATCTTTACCGAAGCTTCCAGCCTCTCGTCTAAAACAAGGCGTATAGGCAGTCATTTTAATGGGCAAATCAGCCTGAGCAATTATTTCATCGCGGTAAATATTTGTAATAGGCACTTCAGCTGTTGGTATTAGATAGAAATTGTCTGCAGGCATGAAATACATTTGACCCTCTTTATCAGGAAGCTGACCCGTTCCGTACGCAGAAGCCTCATTAACCATCAATGGCGGAAGGTATTCCACATAGCCTGCTGCGGTATTATAATCTAAAAAGTATTGAATTAATGCTCTTTGCAGTTTTGCACCACGGCCTTTATACAAAGGGAATCCACTGCCAGTAATCTTAACCCCTGTCTGAAAATCAACTAAATCATATTTCGTAATCAAATCCCAATGTGGAACCGCATCAGCGTATAATACTGGTATGTTACCGGATATACGAACAACTTCATTATGTTCAGCACTCTTGCCATTAGGAACAATTTCTGCTGGAAGATTTGGCAAACGAACAAGCATAGAGTTAACCAGCTGTTCGCAGTCAGCCAGCTCAGAAGCAATCTTATCAATACTTTCTTTCAATGCAGATACTTCTACCTTCTTTGCCTCAGCTTCCTCTTTGAGTCCTTGTCCAACTAACATTCCAATTGCTTTAGACGCTGCATTTCGTTGAGCTAACACATCATCCGACTGAATCTGAAGTTTACGGCGCTGTTCATCCAAGGATATGATTTGATCCACCAACTCGAATTCAGAAAAATTTTTCTTTTTCAAACCAGCAATTACAATGTCCCTATTGTTTCGAATAAACCCAAGCTGAAGCATATTCCAATTTTTTTGCAAAGATAGGCAAAGGACTTGAGTGAATTGAATAGCAGTAATCTGGCTTTGGATGAAATATCTTAATTAGCTTTGTTCCATGATAACGTCAGATGATTTGCAAGTAAGGTGGTGGAAGCTAGAACAAAAGCTTATGGATAAATTTGGCAAAAAGCCAGACCTAGAATCCATTCTTTTTTTAATTGGTGTTCAAGAGGTTGGGGGCGCCGGACATACCTTCACCAAGGAACAAAAACAAGATCTCATGCATGTTGCTGTATGCACGATTCTTTCAACAAGTGGCTATTATGAACATGAGGGTTGGGACGAAGATGGATGGCCGCATTTTAAACAGATCAAAGAAATTGGCCAAATGGACCTAATAAAACAGGAGAATTTCATGAAAGACCATGTTCTGTTGTATTTTTCAAACCAGGAATTTTAATACCGCCTTCAAATCAACAAAAAATAATCTCTTTTCCCAGTAAATCAAGTATTTAAAAGATTAGGCTAATTCGGTAAATGCATTGTCTAAAATATTTACAGCCCTTTGTATATTATAAGATTAGTGATTTTATTGAATAACAATACCTATTAGTAGGATTA
>CAMCBE010000096.1 GCA_945872805.1 Chitinophaga pinensis
TGCAGTGGCAGGGAGATACTAAAAGCGATATTTATGCTGTAGATGCTACTACGGGTGCTCGTAAGTTGATACAGAAAGACCTAGAAGGAGATCCACAGGTTTCTCCATATGGTAACTATATCTATTGGTATGATTTAAAACAAAAAAACTATTTCGCTTATTCCAACGCTAAACTAGTAAACCTTAGTGCACGCATTCCTAATAAGTTATATGATGAAGAGTATGATATGCCATCCATGCCAACACCATATGGCGTAATGACATGGGGGAGTATGGATTCTAGCCTTTATGTATATGATCGTTTCGATATTTGGAAGCTGGATCCACTTGGAATACAATCGCCTATTGAAATTACGGGTGGTATAGGCCGTAAATCAAAGACAAGTTACAAGTATGTATCAACTAATGCAGAGGATAAAACAGTGAAGGTTAATCAGAAAATACTTCTGCGTTCATTCAATGAAAAAACGAAGCAAGCTGGATTATCAAGTGTAGCACTAAATAATCCACTAACCTTAACCCATCATATGAAGGGTGACTTTGCATTAGGAATGGTTATCAAGTCTAAGCACGCTGATGTATATGCCTATACTAAAGAGTCATTCACCACTTCTCCAGATTTGTATGTAAGTAAGAATTTGGATACAGATGAAAAGCTTACGGCAATCAATCCGCAACAATCCAATTACTCATGGGGTACAGCA
This sequence comes from Chitinophaga pinensis, assembly GCA_945872805.1. Classification (GTDB taxonomy): domain Bacteria; phylum Bacteroidota; class Bacteroidia; order Chitinophagales; family Chitinophagaceae; genus Pollutibacter. The sequence goes on from CAMCBE010000096.1 coordinate 705, forward strand.
GAATTGTATTCTTGGAAGGCATATAATGGAAAGATGGCAACAGGGATTTTATATAAACCTGAGAATTTTCAAGAAGGGAAAAAGTATCCATTGATTACGTATTTCTATGAAAAGCTATCTGATGGGTTACATAATTATATTTCTCCTGCCCCTACACCAAGTAGATTAAATATTTCATTTTTTGTAAGTAGAGGGTATATGGTTTTTGCCCCTGATATTCATTATGCCATTGGGTATCCAGGTAAAGGTGCTGTTGATTATGTGGTAAGTGGGGCAAGGTCATTGGTGAAAAAAGGTTGGGTCGATAGTACTAAAATGGGTATACAAGGACAAAGCTGGGGTGGATACCAGGTAGCACATATCATCACGCGAACAACTCTATTTAAGGCTGCTTGGGCGGGTGCTCCAGTTGCCAACATGACAAGTGCTTATGGTGGTATTCGTTGGGAATCTGGTATGAACCGTCAATTTCAATATGAGAAAACACAAAGTAGAATTGGTGCAACACTTTGGGGAAATCAAGGTTTATATATTGAGAACTCACCACTATTTCATCTGCCAAAAGTTAAAACGCCACTCGTAATCATGGCTAATGACAATGACGGAGCAGTACCATGGTATCAGGGGATAGAACTTTTTACTGCCATGCGCAGGCTCAATAAAAAAGTGTGGATGCTCAACTATAATGGAGAGGCACATAATCTTGTTGAGCGAAAGAATCGAAAAGATATTCAGATCCGCGAACAACAATTTTTTGATTGGCTATTAAAAGGAGAAAATGCGCCAACATGGCTTAGTGCGGGTGTATCTGCTGTAGAGAAAGGAAAAACAATGGGATTAGATAAATGATATAATTACAGTTTAAGTAATCCTAATTTGTTTAATCCGCTCATCGGTTTATTATCCCAAAATAATTCGAAATCTTCTAAGCCGGCAGATTCGTAATCATTTTTTATTTCTTGTAAGGTATATGATTTAATTTCTTGGTAGGAAATTTTAGTAAGGATTTGGATTAACCAATCTGCATGTGATTTCAAGAGTTGAATTTCTTGGTTACCTGATTTACTAATAAAATTAAGCTTTGCCATTTCCCGTTGCATTCCTTTTTTAGACTGAATGTAATACTCAACAGAAGGAGTATTTCCAAGCCATATCACTTTAGCATTTGGTTTAAAACTTAGGTCAATATCTTGTAACAGAGCTTTTTCGATATAATCTTCTTCTACGCTAGTTTTGGGAACTTTGAAGTCAAACCATTTTTGTAAAGAATCATCAATCGAATGATGTTGCATGTAATTGAATAATGATTTTTTCAAGCCAAAACTAAACTTTTCATGATCTGTTCCGCTAAGATCAATATGCATTATATCATTATTCGCAAATGTTCCTATGTCATTTTTTTCTTTAGACACATTAAATTTTTCAGGGTTTAGCCCAACCGGACTATGCGCTGTCATGGTAAATTGATGCCAAAATGCCGATTGCAATACACCCGTTTTAAAAAGTTGTCTGACCATTTCGAGTGAATCAATTGTTTCTTGGTCTGTTTGTGTGGGGAAGCCATACATCAAATACGCATGAACCATGATACCAGCTTCTGAGAAGTTTCTATTTACTTGTGCCACTTGAGAAACAGTTATTCCTTTTTGAATTAGTTCTAATAGTCTGTCTGATGCAACTTCCAATCCTCCACTGACCGCAATGCATCCAGAAGCGTTGAGTAGTTGACAAAGATCAAAACTAAAGCTCTTTTCAAACCGTATATTCGTCCACCAACTAATAATTAATTTTCGTTTAATGATTTCTAATGCCAGCGCTTTCATGAGAGATGGGGGTGCTGCCTCATCTACAAAATGAAATCCAGTATTGCCTGTTTGTGCAATTAGCTGCTCAATTCGGTCACATATCATGGAAGCCGTGGAAGGTTCATATAATTTGATATAATCTAACGATATATCGCAGAAGGTACATTTGCCCCAATAGCATCCATGGGCCATGGTTAATTTATTCCAACGCCCATCACTCCATAAACGATGCATAGGATTTACCACTTCAATAGCGGATATATAATTATCTAATAGCAGATCGCTATAATCTGGTGTTCCTACTTCTGATTGCTTGTATTCTTTGCTTGAAGTATCATTTATGTAGTTAACTTTCTGATCTTCTTTTAAGAAAGTTCTTTTAAGTTGATGCTTTTTAACATGGCCAGTTAAGAATCCAATCAATAGTTCAACGGGTGCTTCTCCATCGTCTAACGTGATATAATCTAGATAGTCGAATACTCTGGGGTCTGTTAACGAACGAAGTTCAGTGTTAGCAAATCCACCGCCCATGGCAACGTGGATCTGTGGATGATTCTTTTTAATCCATTGACCACATCGAAGTGCAGTGTATAAATTTCCTGGAAAGGGAACAGACAATGCAACGAGCAAAGGCTGATTGCGTTCAATATATTCCTTAAGAAGTGTTAGATAAATTGTATCAATATAAGTATTAGGCTGTTCTAATGCTTCTTGCAGCTGGTCAAAGCTGTTGGCGCTTCGTCCGAGCTTTTCTGCATAGCGACTAAATCCAAAATGTTCATCTACTGTTTCTTTGATTAAGTCGGATAGGTCTTCAAGGTACATCGTGCTCAAGTACTTTGCTTTGTCTTGAATACCCATTGATCCAAATGCCCATTCCATTTGATCTTTATGTTCAAAGCGAGAAGCCTCGGGCAAAAAGTTTTTTTGACAAATATGGTAGGCGAGTGTTGGATTTTTCCCTTGTAAAAAACCAATCACATCATGAATAGAATTGATGTAATCGTTTTTTAGGGTAACTATTCGCTTAGTATTTTCTGATAGGGTAGGCTTAGTTGTTTCTATATGATTAAATAAATCAGTTAATCCGTTTTTGCTGAATAGACATAGAATCGTTTCGATACCAAGATCAGCTTGTTTTGATCTAATGTCTTTTGTATTCAAGAACCCTTTAAGGTATGCAGTTGCTGGATATGGTGTATTCAGCTGTGTAAAGGGAGGGGTAATTAAAAAAATGGAAGTACTCAAAAAATGAAGGTTGTAAGAAAACTAATTTGATTGAAATGACTTGTGTGCATATTCAGTGCACGATTTAAAAAGATCTTGTCGTGTCGAATGTTTCAAGGGCTTTCACAAATTCGCTTAAAAACTTTGAGCCCATTGCCCCATCAATTATTCTATGATCATATGACATTGAGATAAACATCATGTGCCGGATGGCTATGCTGTCGCCTTTTTCACTTTCAATAACAACTGGTTTTTTCTTGATTGCTCCGGTAGCCAAAATCGCTACTTGAGGCTGATTGATGATTGGTGTTCCCATAAGGCTTCCAAACGTACCAACATTGGTGAAGGTGAACGTGCCATCTTGAACATCACTTGGTTGAAGCTTTCCGCTTCTCGCAGTTCTAGCTAATCGATTAACATGTTTAGTTAGTCCGATTAAACTCAGTTGATCAGCATATTTTATCACCGGTACAATTAAATTTCCAGTAGGCAAAGCAGTTGCCATACCAATATTGATGTCTTTTTTGATGATTATTTTGTCTCCGGAAATACTGGCATTTAGCATGGGGAATTTCTTCAAACACTTAACTAGTGCTTCTATAAATAGGGGAGTAAGTGTTATTTTTTCTTCTTCTCTTTTCTCGAAATCATGCTTATTCTTTTCTCTCCAGCTAACCAAATCGCTAACATCTGCTTCAGTAAAACTGGTTACATGTGCACTCGTTGCTTTACTTCTTGTCATATGTTCAGAAATGAGTTTTCTCATTCTGTCCATCTCTATGATTTCTACATTTTCATAGCTTGAGGTTTCAACGATTGGTGAATGCGCAGGTTCTGCAACTCGTTCCTGAATGTAGGGGATGCTTACATTTTCTTCTTCTCTAGCAGCAGCAGTTTCATTTGGACTAGCGAATTGTGATGTTGTTCGGGTGCTGAGGTACTGTAAAATATCCTTTTTGGTAACCCGTCCATCATTACCCGTGCCATGGATTAATTCAAGTTCATTGAGATTAAGCCCTTCTTTAGAAGCAATATTCATAACAAGGGGTGAATAAAACTTAACCGAATCTTGTTTTGATTTAATTTCTACTGTTGAAGGTTGGTAGGGGACATATTGACCATTAGACTCACTTTGGGTCGAGTGAACCGCTCCATTCGACAGCCCATTTTCTTTGCCATTGCTTGCGTTGGGAAGTGGATTGGATTGGATTGTTTCGGCTGCGCTTGTTTTGATTTTTGCTAAAACCGAGCCAATAGCGATGACATCATTTTCCTTGCAACAAAGTTCTTCTAGTATTCCTTCTGCGGTTGATGGCACTTCACTATCCACTTTATCTGTAGCGATATCAAGTAATGGCTCGTCGAGTTTTACGAAATCGCCTACCTTCTTGTGCCATTTTAGCACAGTAGCTTCCATGATGCTTTCGCCTAATTTCGGCATTATGACATTAACTATCGCCATTCAGGTACTCAAATTTCTTTTGAAATTGTTCAATGGCTTCAAAGTTAACCTATTCGAAGGACTCACTAGGTAGTATTAGAGGCAAACTTATCCAACCTTTTTCCTCAAAAAATTGAGGGAATGGGCAGCAGTTAGTTCGATATTTCGCTTTCTATCAAATCTGAACTGCAAGGTGGTTGATTCTGTTTTGGACGCACTACTAAAAGCAATGCAAACAAATCCAACGGGTTTTGTATCGGTGCCCCCGCTAGGCCCCATGATACCCGATGTAGCCAAAGCGAAGTCAGTTTTCATTTTAAGCCTAATCCCTTCGGCCATTCGCTCCACGGTTTCTAGGCTAACTGCTCCAAATTGAGCAAGTATTTCAGCTGGAACATCCAATGTATCAATCTTTGCCTCATTGGAATAGGATATAATACTGCCTTTAAAGAACGCACTTGAACCAGGAATTGCTGTGATTAAATGGGATATATACCCACCTGTGCAGCTTTCAGCTATGGCGAGTGTCTTATTTTGTTGAATTAGTATTCTCGCTATGGTTTCTTGTAAGCTCAAGTCTTCATCAATAACCAAATAGTCTTTTACAATTTCTGTGAGGTTCGAGAAATGTCCGTTTAGCTCCTCTATGGTTACCATAGGATTTTGACAGGAAAGTCTTAGTCGAACCATTCCATAATTTGGTAGGTAAGCAAGTTTTATTGAACTGGGTAGGTTTTCTTCAAATGTAATGAGGAGGTCAGCCAAAAATGATTCACCGATGCCCGCTGTCAATAATGTTCTGTGTTGGATTGGAACGAGCTTGAATTGGCGCTTGAATGCTGGGATAACGTAATCTGTCATCATGCCTTTCATCTCATGCGGAACGCCTGGCATGCTGATGTAGATGGTTCCATTTTTTTCAAACCACATTCCGGGCGCTGTTCCTCTTTTATTCTGAATAACCTGACAGGTGCTTGGAACTTCTGCCTGCTTTATATTTCGTTCTAAAAGAGGTCGGTTCAGGAATTTTTCGAATATGGTTCTTACATTTTCCAATGCTTGGGTATCAACTACCAATTCACCTTCAAAAAATTGACAAAGCAAGGGTTTGGTTATATCGTCTGATGTAGGACCAAGTCCACCAGTAATTAATACAATAGGGGCTTGTTTACCTTCGTCTTCTAGTGTCTGCCAAATTTCATCCCACACATCACCAACCGCAACACGTCTTTTAACATGAATGCCAACTTTATTCAATTCTGTTGCCATCCATGCACTATTCGTGTCAATGGTTTGACCAATTAGCAGTTCATCTCCAATGGTAATGAGTGAGGCTAATATCAAGTTATCCTTCATGTGTTATATCAATTAAAAAAGGGAAGTAGTTTTTCGCGTAATGATTCTGGCATGGTACATTTTGTTCGCGATGCTCTTTCAACAAAAAACAAGGTGATAGTTCCTTTGCATACCAGCTTCTCAGCTTCGTTGTATATTTCCTGATGAAAGTCTATGCTATGGCTATCAGGCAATTCTTTTAGAATGGTTCGGATGGTTAATAAATCATCGTATAAGCCTGGTCTAACGTATTCGCAAGTCAGTTTCACTACAGGCATAATTAAACCCCAAGCTTCGATTTCTTTGTAGGTGATACCAAGGTGACGAATGGCTTCTGTTCTTCCCGATTCAAAATATTCAATGAATTTTGCGTGATACACTACCTGCATTTGATCGGTATCGGCATACCTAACCCTAATTTGATTATCAAATGAAAACATATTCGGCGTTTTATTTACTAGCTATTCCATCAACACTTACTTTTCCGGGACCACAAAGGATTAGTACAAGTAAGCCAGCTAAATAAAGGCTTCCTTTTTCAGCTGTACCGAAGAAATCATGTACGTGAACTTTGAATATGATGACGAGCATATTTATTACCAATGGGAGAGCCATAACCCTAGTGAAAAGGCCTATGACAATAAATAAAGCGCAGAAAAATTCAGCGAAAATGCAAAGGATCAAGGAAACGGATGTTCCTAAGTTCAAAAAATTATAAAACTCAGTCTTCATTTGATTAAAGTGCACCAATTTATCATATCCATGAGACATGATTAAGATGCCTAGGGCTAATCGAATAACAAGCATAGCCGTATTAAAGGAAAATGCATTGTAGTGAATACTCAAGAGTTTTTTCATGGTAT
>CAMCBE010000097.1 GCA_945872805.1 Chitinophaga pinensis
AAACCCCTATCATAAAATCATGACGAGAACCCTTATTAAAAGAATACCTCAATCTAATGTGGTATTTTTTCCCTCTTTGTGATAGATAATATTTGAACCCCATAATCGTTCTTATATTAGGTGTGGAACAAATATAAGGAAAATTCAAATAGTGTGTAACGGTTACACACAAATAACTATATAACTTGCTGATTTAGAGCTTTTTATATCATAAAACATATCCCGTCCGGTCCGCTCCAAAAGAGCAAAACCCCTTGATTTTCAAGGGGTTTTTTCATGTCTATACCTCCGTTACACTGTGGTTACACACTTTTTCAGGTTTTTAGGGTGTTTCTTGATTTAATAAAAAAAAGAGTATAAATTGAGAAAATTAAAATTAAAAAAATAATGAAAAAAATTATTTTAAGTCTATTTCTATTTATTTCATTTGGTGCTAAATCACAAGTTTATCAATTCAAAATCGTCACTTGCATTGAATCTATTCTACCTGGTGGCATCGGACGATCAAGAATTATTGAAAATGGAACAGAAATTGATTATACCAAATTTACTACAGTTAGATCTAAAGACGGTAAAGACAAATCCTCTAGAGATAGAGATGATCTTAAGGTAGATGATTTTAAAGAATCAACACTTCTTAACTTTTATAGTTTGGTTGGAATTAATTTTCAGAATATCGCTTCAAACGATGCTATGTTAGAATCTATGTTAAATAAATACAGTAAAGAAGGATGGGATTTATTTAATATTACTAGTAGTGTAGAAAGTGATGCAGGCGCTAAAGACGATGGAAATGGAATTTTTATAACACGTTTCTTCTTTAAAAAGAAATAAAAAATTACATAATAAAAAATACTTTTAAAAGTGAATTCGATTCTTTTGAGGATTTTATAATAACATTAGTTTTAGTTGGCGGCAAGTGAAGCATAACAATAACTCGAATCAAGGTGCTGATATACTCAATTATACACCAGCCTTTTTAAGAACTTCCAACGTTTTTTTAAGTCCTGTTTTAGCTACGGTCAAAAGATCCTCTTTATAATAATTAGGATTATACATTTCAAGAGAGATAAAACCTTTATAGCCAGTTGCTTTTAAATCCCTAAATATTGAATCTAATGGCAATATTCCATCACCAGGATATACCCTGTGCTCATCTCCTAAATTTTTAAAGTCGGGAGTAGAAGGGGCATCATTGAATTGGAATATGGCAATCGCATCGCCTTTTAACATTTTTAGCCCCTCAAAGCCTCCCCCGCTGATATACATGTGATATACATCAGGAATCACCTTGGCTAGTGGATGATTCGCATCCATGGCAATACCCACAGCTTGCCCCAACGTTTTTATGGTGAAATATTTTACAAAAACCAATGCTGGCTTGATATTATACTCCTTCAAACCAATTTCTATAATATCTCTAAACCTATCTGCGACCCACTTTTGATTATAGTTTTCAGAAAGCTGGTCAGGAATAGTTTGTATATGCTCTGCACCAATGTCATTGGCCATACGCATACGTCGGCGCGTTTCAGGCAAAGATTTTATAAATAAATCCATTGTATCTGGAATGGCATTCCAAGCTCCAATTACACTCGGCACTTTTAGGCCCAATTTCTTTATTTTTAAGCCCAACTCCTTTAGATTTCCACCATTTTTTTCAAATTCTTCTAGCTCGCCATCCCATGGTTCGAGGCCATCATAACCTGCCTCTACAGCAATGTTCACTTTATCAATCAGGGAGGCAGGACGGATAGTTGCTGTATCCAAACAAATAGGCCAAGGACTTGCACCATGCTGATATCGCTTTTCCTTGTTTTTGGCTTTACCCGAATCTGACATGGATAAAACAGGTATTGCACCAGCTATTAAGCCAACGGTTGAACCCAATCCAATAAAGTTTCTCCTTTTCATAATTGCTACTATTTTTTTTACTGCAAAATTTCAGCGCTTCGTTTGAGAGTTCAATAAAAATGGAGACGATTTCTCAAACCGCTACATAGCATTAAAGATAAGTCTTTTATAACTTTTACAGGCGAGAACTCATCGTCCAGTCCGCAAAAAGCCCTTCAATGATCAGGGCCTTTTTTAGTGATTCTTAGGTAATACGTACAGACACAATTCTAGCATGCCTTAACCGTTTTTATATCTTTATAATTCGGGTATTTATTACTCCACGCCTAGATATTATAGGACATCATCAAGTGCTTTAACTCCAATAAAATGGGAGTCAAGATATGGGCTTTCAGTAACGTAAAGAACAAACATAGCCGTAGCAAAAGTTGCAGTGAAAAGAATTACAGCAATCAAATTTGCTTTTCGGTCATGAAGGTGTGAAAATGCAATGGCTATTTGAGCTAGCACTCCAAAAATAAATAACACATAAATTTTCTCTGTCAGTATCCTAGTTTTTCTTAATTCTTTTCGTTGAAACCAGGTATTTCTCACCGCTTCTAGACTTATGAAAAATGAAGTTTGGATAGCAGTATTACCCTTAAATTTTGTGCTATCCATAGCCAACGAATAAAGTTCAAAATGAGATGAATTTGAAAATGTTTGCTTACGGTAGCCATCATTTGCTGAAGTTCTTAATGCAAGGTCAGTAATTTCTTGCTCTTTTACTTTTTCAATATAATTTTTTACTGCTGTTGAAAAATAGATTGAATTCTCACCCAGCGGCTCAGTCAATCTTTTTAAGGATCTAAGGCTAGAGGCTTGGTCCACTAACAGCCCATTAATTTTATTTATTTTTGTCCATACCTCTGTAAAAATTAAGCTTGCGAAAAGAGCAAAAAGAAAAGATATCGGACTTACTATAGAAGCTGAAATTCCAGTATTATCTTGGTTCTTTTTGGCATATTTTCCAGCAGCATAGTAAACCACAAATCCAGTTATAAACGGTAATAATGCAAATAAAAGACTAGTTACCATAAAATCAGTATATACTTTTTGAAAAATATGAGAAAGACTGAGGATTGAAAGCAATCAGAGAATAAAAAATATTAAATAACTTTGCGAAAATAGACAAACTTTTAATTTCTCCGATAAATCCACTGTTACTTTTCTGTTTAGTTTTTTGATGATAACAGTTGTGTATAAGTGCGAGATAAATTGTTGAAAAATCAAATCGATATTTTTAGTTTCAGTGTGCAAATCGACAAAAATAATATTGAAATAACATTAAATTAATGCTGTGTAAATTATTTTTAAAACCAGATTAAAGAATGTTTTAAATGGTGTGGGTACTAATCATAATCTTGTTATGTATAAATCACACAATTTAAACAGTCAATCATTGAATAGACGGTAATAATTTGTCTAATATTGATTCATTCATTTTAGTTACTTTTTGTGCATCATAAAATTTCAGTTTTATTTAAATTTTATCTTTACATTCAAATTCTCAAATGATACACATTTGACTTTTATTTGTCTACTATCTTACTAACAATCTTAAACGAAAAAGATTTATGAAAAAGGGAATCCAGTTTTTTGCAGCAGCACTTATTTTAATAGCCTGCTCGAGTACGAATAAAATACAGCAAAGCAATGATTGGATCAGCTTGTTTGATGGCAAAACACTCACTGGTTGGAAAGCTGGTGAAAGTCCAGAAACATTCTCTATTGAAGATGGTGCCATCAGGGTAGCTGGTGTTCGTTCTCATTTATATTATAATGGAACAGTGATGAATCACGATTTCACCAATTTTGAGTTCAAGGCCTTGGTTATGACAAAGCCTAACTCTAATTCAGGTATTTATTTCCATACTATTTTTCAAGAGGAAGGATTCCCTGATAAAGGCTTTGAAGTTCAAGTAAACAATTCTCATTCAGATTGGAAAAGAACTGGTGGACTTTACGATATTAAGGATACCAAAGAAGTATATGTAAATGATAATGCATGGTATACTCAATACATTCGCGTAGAAGGCAAACATATTGTTGTTAAACTAAATGATGTTGTTGTTACCGATTGGACGCAACCTGAAGGGCTCACTCCTCCAAAAGGTCACCCTGGACGTTTTATCGATAAAGGTACATTTGCTCTTCAAGGACATGATCCGAATAGTACGGTCTTTTATAAAGACATTATGGTTAAACCATTGAAATAAATTAGAAGGGAATACGTCAATGATTTATTCCCTTTTTTTTATCAACCAAATTTCGGCGACCTGAGTGCCTCGCTCTGCTTCTCCATCACCTTTTTATGCACAAGAGAACCTCAATCGCAGTTCACCATCTTTTGTAATTTCTTTTGGACTTGAACATTCAACAATTGGCTTATTGCATATATTAAGGGATAAATCGAATCCTATCTTTATCATGATTTGTTGCAGTGCCATTTTAAACTTCGAGGCAAGCTTTTTGATTCATTTTGTGCCGTTTTAAGGCTACAACAGAAATTCGGTAAAATTGACCAATGTGAATAGCTTTTTCCAAAGAAAAGGGGCTATCCATGAAATTTTATTACCTTTACTCCTATTGAAATTTAAATTTATTTCATGCCAGAAATGAGCTCTAGACAATACTTGGATTTTGAGAAGCCTATCAAGGATTTGTATGATCAGATTGATCAGCTAAAACTAACGGCTGAGAAGAATAAGTTGGACTTATCAGATTCTATTCTTCAATTAGAAGCAAAAATACAGGATAAGAAAAAGGATATTAACGAGACACTTTCTAGTTGGCAAAAGGTTCAATTGAGTCGTCACCCTGATAGGCCGTATACACTTTCTTACATTGAACGAATCTGTACTGATTTTATTGAATTACACGGGGATAGAAATTTTAAGGACGATAAAGCAATAGTTGGTGGATTCGGTCAGATCGATGGAAAAACAGTTATGATTATCGGTCAACAAAAGGGCAACAATACCAAAACACGTCAGCTGAGAAATTTTGGAATGGCCAATCCTGAGGGGTATAGAAAGGCGCTTCGTTTAATGAAGCTTGCCGAAAAATTCAATAAACCCATCATTACCTTGGTTGATACCCCTGGTGCTTTCCCAGGTATAGAAGCCGAGGAGCGTGGACAGGGTGAAGCGATTGCTAGGAATATCATAGAAATGATGCGCCTTGAGGTACCCGTTATTTGTATTATTATTGGAGAAGGGGCGAGTGGCGGTGCAATGGGTATTGGCGTGGGAGATCGTGTTTTCATGTTGCAGAACACCTGGTATACAGTGATTTCTCCAGAAAGTTGTAGTTCTATATTGTGGAGAAGTTGGGATCATAAGGAAAAGGCTGCAGAGGAACTCAAGCTAACGTCTGAACACATGCTTGAGTTTGGATTAGTGGATGGGGTTATTCCTGAACCACTGGGAGGGGCCCATTGGGATCATGATGAAGCGGCTGAATTGGTAAAAACACAGATTGTTCATACACTTGAAGAATTGAAGAAAATTGATTCATCACTTCGTATTGATCAACGCATTGATAAGTTCTCAAAAATGGGATTTTGGGAAGAAAATTTACACGCTTAATTTTTAGTTTAACTAATGGCCAATCATCTTTTTTCAGGTACTGGTGTAGCAATCGTCACTCCTTTTCAGCAAAGCGGGTCAATTGATTTAATTGCGCTCGAAAAACTTGTAGAACATCAAATAAAAGGGGGCATTGATTATTTGGTTGTGCTTGGAACAACAGGAGAGGGCTCTACATTGAGTAAAGAAGAAAAGAAGCAAATTTTCTCGGCAGTGAACCAATTCACTAAAGGCCGAATTAGTCTTGTTGCCGGAATTGGTGGAAATGATACACAAGGGGTCATTGATTCTTTTTCATCATATGACTTAACCGGATATAGCGCCATCTTATCGGTAAGTCCATATTATAGTAAGCCCAATAATGAAGGGCTTTATCAGCACTACAAGGCAATCAGTGAGGCTTCTCCTTTACCCATTATCATGTATAATGTTCCAAGTAGAACAGGAATGAATGTAAATGCTGCAACAACATTACGGATAGCGCGTGACTGCAAAAATATCATTGCAACAAAAGAAGCTTCTGGAAATATGGAGCAGATCATGCAAATAATTAAAGACAAGCCAGTGGGCTTCGAAGTGATTAGTGGCGATGATGGCATTACACTCCCTTTAATTGCTTGTGGTGCAATTGGTGTTATTTCTGTTTTGGCTAATGCTTATCCTACACAGTGGTCGACCATGGTGAAGTTTTGTTTGGAAGACAATTTCACAGAGGCAAGGCCAATCCATGAAAAATTAATGCCCATTATTCATTCACTTTTTGCTGAGGGGAATCCCAGTGGAATAAAGGCCTATTTAAGTGAAATGGGGATTGTAGATGAATATTTTAGATTACCCGTTGTTGGGGTTGGTGACCAATTGAAAAATGAGATAAAGTCTTTGATGCAAGCCCTCTAGTTACTTTATTTATAATATATAGCTTACCCCTTCTCTAGATACTTCTGTATTATCAAAAATCCGTTTTGCTTCTTGTTCAAATGAATTGAGGTCTTCATATTTACTACTAAAGTGACCTAATAATAATTTTTTTGCTCCAGCTTTTAGCGCGATAGTTGCTGCTTGTGAACTTGTTGAGTGATAACGTAATTCAGCTTTTTTTACTTGATCGTCTAAGTAAGTAGACTCGTGGTATATCAAGTCAGCATTCCTGATATGTGGTATAATGGTTTCATCGTATCGCGTATCTGCACAAAACGCATACGATTTAGGTGCTGAGCCTTCATGGGTGACCCACTCATTTTTAATGATATCTCCTTTGGTATTGACAACGTCTTCTCCGTGCTTTAGCGATTTATAGGCTTCGATGGGAATATGTTGCTCAGTTGCTTTTTCAACATTAATGTTTCGCAATTTTTCCTTTTCATTGAATACAAATCCCCAACAGGGAATTCTATGCGTTACAGGGAAGCATGAAACGGTTATGCCTGGAAGATTAAGCAACATTCCAGCCTCGGTAATCGGATGAAAAATGAACTCATAGCCAAACGATGAATCCGACACTTTCATTTGAAGGTCGATGACCTCTTTTAAGGCCGGAGTGGCATAAAGATGCAATGGGTCTTTCCTATTAGAAAGAGAGTAGGTGTTTAGGAGTCCTGGTAACCCATAATAATGATCGCCATGCAGATGAGAAATGAAGATGTGGCTGATCTTTGATTTTTTTATTTTATAGCGTTGCATCTGAATTTGCGTTGATTCTCCACAATCGACTAAAAATTGATGGGTGAAGAAGCACGACGATGCGCCGATCGCCATCATCAAGTCGGCCATCGGCGGCACCAACTTGGCCTTCGATTGGAATCCGATCGCGCCCGAGCAAGGACAGAAGCTCTACCCGAGGACACTCAAACTCATTCAGG